>NZ_JBEZNQ010000018.1:0-122291 GCF_040653315.1 Streptomyces sp. NPDC047981
GCCCGGGCGCGGCGGGCGGCGACGCGGACGGGGACGCCGGCGCCGGGGACGTGGTCGACGGCGCGGCCGGCGGACCGGAGGCGCCGAGGGTGGGGGTGGGGGTGGGCCGCCCCGCCGGGGTGGAGGGGGCGGCGGAGGAGTCGGTGGCCGGGGGGCGGGACGGCTGGGTGGCCGTGGCGGGCGGGGTGGACGGAGCCGAACGCGCCGAGCCCGTCGGCGCGGGTCCCGGTCGCTCGTACCCGTGCACGTTTCCGTACCCGTACCCGTACGCCGTCGGTGCCGCGCCGACCAGGAGCCAGCACGCCACCGCGGGGCCGAGCGCCCGCCGCCGCAATGCCCGCGTGCGCGTGCCGCGGAGTCCTGGAGTCACGGGGTGACCCCCCTCCCGTACCGAGCCGCCGAGGTATCCAACTCAGCGTCACATGACGGGACAATTCCGGCATCCGGGCGCCTGCGCGGGGATGACCCCGGCAGGATCCGGATGCCGGAAGCGGGTTACTGCCCCGGGTTGCCCGTGGAGATCTCCAGGGTGAACTCGGCGTCGTCCTTCGACGCGTCCCCACCCGCCGGCGGGTACTGGCTGAGCACCGTGCCCTCGCCGTACGTCGCCTCGTCCACCGGCGTCTGCTTCGTGATCTTCCACCCGGCGGCCTGGATGCAGTCCTTCACCGACTGGATGTTCTTGTACGTGAAGTCGGGGATCTCGAACTTCGACGGGTCGTCGCTCGACTCCCTCGGCTCGGTGCACTTCTTCACGGCGATGGTCTTCGTCAGATCGGGACCCTTGTGCCCCGGCGCGATCGACTGGCTCTGGCTGGGGTCGCCGCCCGCTGTGTTGTTCGGGTCGTCGTCCTTGTTGAGGTTGATCACGGTGATCACCCCGGCGATCACGAGCAGCGCGGCGACGGCCGCGCCCACGATCATCGGCGTGTTCCGCCGGGACCCGCCGGCGGTGGCGGTACCGGACGTGCCGCCACCGGAGACCGGGGGCTGCGGCGACATCGTGTACGGGCCGGGGGCCGGCGTCTGGTACGCCGGGGCCGGCGGCGGGGTCTGCACCTGCTGCGGGTAGCCGTAGGCGGGCCCGGGCGCCGGAGTCGGCGGACCGTAGGGGCCCGGGGTCGGCGTCGGCTGCTGGTACGGGTACTGGACCCCGTGCGTCGCGGGCGGCGGCGTCTGGCCGACCGGCGGGAAGACCGCCGAGCCGACACCCGAACCGCTGCTGACCGGACCGCCCGCCACGATCACCGGCGCGCTCGTCTGGCCCGCCGACAGCACGCGCAGGCACTCGTCCTGCATCGCGGCGGCACTCGGGAAACGCTCGTTCGGGTTCTTCTTCAGCGCGCGGGCGACGAGCGCGTCCATCGCCGGGGTGACCGAGCGGTTGATGGACGAAGGTGCGACCGGCTCCTCCTGCACATGCGCGTACGCGATGGCCAGCGGCGAGTCCGCGTCGAACGGCAGACGGCCCGTGAGCAGCTGGAACAGCATGATGCCGACCGAGTACAGGTCGGAGCGCGCGTCCACCGCGCGGCCGAGGGCCTGCTCGGGGGAGAGGTACTGGGGCGTGCCGACGACCATGCCCGTCTGCGTCATCGAGGTGACGCCGGACTGCATGGCGCGCGCGATGCCGAAGTCCATCACCTTGACCACGCCGCGCTTGGTCATCATCACGTTGCCGGGCTTGATGTCCCGGTGGACCAGGCCCATCTCGTGGCTGGTGTCCAGGGCGGCGAGGACGTCCGCCGTCACCTTGAGCGCCTTGTCCGCGGGCATCGCGCCGAACTGCCGCACGTCGGAGGCGAGGACCGAACCGAGCGGCTGGCCCTCCACGTACTCCATGACGATGTACGGCATGACCGAGCCGTCGAGGGTGTCCTCGCCGGTGTCGAAGACCGAGACGATGTTCGTGTGCGAAAGCTTCGCGACGGCCTGCGCCTCGCGCCGGAACCGCTCGCGGAACGACTGTTCCCGGCCGAGTTCGGTGTGCAGCGTCTTGATGGCGACCTGGCGGTCGAGCGCGCTGTCGTAGGCGAGGTAGACGGAGGCCATGCCGCCCTCGCCGAGCAGGTCGCGCAGCTGGTACCGGCCGTTCGCAACCGAACCGCCCGCATAGCGGCCCTGGGCGCCGTCCTGGCTCATTCGTGCTCCCCCTACGCGCGCGTGCCGGCGCTGATCGTTAATTTCCTGGCCAAGTCTGCCCGAGGGCACGAACACGTCAAGCCGGGTGCCCGTTCCGTGACCCTCCGCGCAAGAAGCGTCTCGGAAGCGTTACACGATCCGGTCGGAATTTGCATGGGTGTACACGCGGGAGGTTGGATGGCCGGTCGACTCGGACCGAGGTGTCGGACGAAGCCTGTAGCGTGACGACGGAACGGCACCACACGACTGAAGACGACGGCGAGGACTGATGGCACCCGAATCCGAAGCAGGCGGCGGCGGCCTGTCGGGCGCCGCCGCGGAGTCCTGGGGCGTCGGCGGAGTGGTCGGCGACGGCCGGTACCGGCTGACCCACCGCCTCGGCCGCGGCGGCATGGCGGAGGTCTTCGCAGCCGAGGACGTGCGCCTCGGCCGCACCGTGGCTGTCAAGCTGCTCCGCTCCGACCTCGCCGAGGACCCGGTCTCCAAGGCCCGCTTCACACGCGAGGCGCAGTCGGTCGCCGGCCTCAACCACCACGCGATCGTCGCCGTGTACGACTCCGGCGAGGACGTCGTCGGCGCCCAGTCCGTGCCGTACATCGTGATGGAGCTGGTCGAGGGCCGCACCATCCGCGACCTGCTGATCAGCGCCGAGGCCCCGGGCCCCGAGCAGGCCCTGATCATCGTCTCCGGTGTCCTGGAGGCGCTCGCCTACTCGCACCAGCACGGCATCGTGCACCGCGACATCAAGCCGGCCAACGTCATCATCACGCACAGCGGCGCCGTCAAGGTGATGGACTTCGGCATCGCCCGCGCGCTGCACGGCGCGCAGTCGACGATGACCCAGACCGGCATGGTCATGGGCACGCCGCAGTACCTCTCCCCCGAGCAGGCCCTCGGCAAGGCCGTGGACCACCGTTCCGACCTGTACGCCACCGGCTGTCTGCTCTACGAACTGCTGGCGCTGCGGCCCCCGTTCACGGGCGAGACCCCGCTCTCCGTGGTCTACCAGCACGTGCAGGACACCCCGGTCCCGCCGTCCGACGTCGCCCAGGCGTCGCCGCCGGAGCTCGACGGGCTCGTGATGCGCTCGCTGGCGAAGGACCCGGACGACCGGTTCCAGAGCGCCGAGGAGATGCGCGGTCTCATCCAGTACGGCCTGTCGATGCTCCAGCAGGCGGGCGGTCACACGGGCACGTGGAGCACCGGCCCGGTGGAGATGCACGAGGGCGGTCACACCCCGGTCGGCGGCGTCGCAGCGACGACGGCGATGGGGCACCCGATGCACCACGAGACCGCGCAGCGCCCGATCCTGCCGCCGATGAACCCGGACGACGGCGGCTACGACGGCGGCGGCCACGGCGGCTACGGCCAGGACGGCTACGGCGGGCAGGGCGGCCGGGGCCGGGGCGGACGCGGCAAGGTGCTGCTGTTCCTGTCGCTCGCGATGATCGCGATCGTCGCGGGTGTCGTGTACGCGCTCGACAAGGCCGGTCAGCCGGACAACGGCAAGCCGACGGCCCCGGTCACCCAGTCGCCGACCCCGTCCTCGGGGACCCCGACGCCCTCGCAGGAGGCGAGCGAGGACACCCAGGAGCCGGACACGTCGACCGGCGGCGGCAACGAGCAGCCGTGGACGAAGCCGCCGACCACCCCGCACACCACACCGCCGACGACGCCCCAGACGACCCCGCCGACCACCCAGCCGACGCCGACGGACGACGGTTCGGACGACGGCGGCACCACCGGTGACCCGACGGGCGACCCGACCGGCACGCCGTCGGGCGACCCCTCGGACCCGCCGGACACCACCGTGCAGGGCAGCACCGGGCAGCCGGCGACGCGCGGCGGCACGGGCTCGACGCCGTAGCCCGCAGGCCCTCGCCTGGCGAGGGTCACCCCGTGAACGCGTCGCGTACCGCCTGGTATTCGCGTGTCCACCACACCACCAGGGCCGACGCCGCAGGAAACTGCGGGTCGGCCCTTCGGTCGTGGAGTTGGTAGCGCCAGCGCAGTATCCAGAAGTCGTTGAGCCGCTCCCACCAGACCCGGTGCACCGCCGAGGCCAGCTCCGCCGCGTCCGCGCCGGCCGCCCGCCGGTAGGCCCGCGCGTACGCCCGCACCTTCTCCAGGGCCAGCTCGCCCGCCGGCCGTACGAAGAAGATGGCGGCGGCCCGGACGGCCTCCTCCGCCCGTGGCTGGACGCCGAGGCGGTCCCAGTCGACGATCGCGGCCGGTTCGGCGCCCCGGTAGAGCAGGTTCAGCGGGTGGAAGTCGCCGTGCACCCAGCCGGCCGAGGTCGCGGCGGGCGGCCGGTGGTGGGCGTGCTCGGCGAGCAGCCCCCGGCGTTCGAGCAGCCGGTGCTCGGCGAGCGCGTCGAAGCCCGTGCGGGGCCGGTGGGCGCGGGCGAGGCGCAGCAGCTCGTCGATGACGCGGAGGGTGTCCTCGGGGCGGGCGCTCTCGTGCCCGCCGCCGGGTGGCGGGGACTCCATCACCTGCTCCAGGCAGGTGTGGACGTGCCCGAGCAGCGCGCCCAGGCGGAGCGAACCGCCCGTCGAGAGCTGGGTGCCGTCGCGGTGGCGGCCGTCGATCCAGGGGTGCAGGGCGTAGCAGCGGCCGCCGATGACGGCGACCGTGCGGCCGGCGGAGTCGGCGAGCGGCGGGGCGACGGGCAGGCCGAGGGCGTGCAGACGCTGGGTCGCGCGGTGCTGGCGGCTGATGGTGTCCCGGTCGGCGGTCGGCGCGTCGAGGTGCTGCTTGAGGAAGTAGGCGCCGCGGGTGGTGAAGAGGCGGTAGCCGCGGTTGAGGAGGCCCTGGGTGACGGGTTCGCAGGAGAGCGGCTCGCCGGCCTCGCGGTAGCGCCGCAGCAGGTCGCCGACGGGCGGCACGGGCGTCGCGGCGCGCAGCGGCGGCGAGGGCGTGCCGACGCTCACGAGCGGCACGGGCTGCGCGAGTGGTGCGGGCTGGGCGGGCTGCACGTGCGACGCGGGCGTGGGGGACGTCGTGGCGCCCCGCAGGCCCAGCGGGGTGGTCCCGGCCCGGGGTGCGGGCATGGTCGCGCCGACGGGCGGAGCGAGTGTTTCAGATGAGCGCGGCACCCGTCAGATGTTAGATCACGCTACGTGCTGGAGGTGTCGCTCCGTGGTGTAGTCCAGCTGGTGCACGGTCACGAACTGCGGCTCGATGCGCAGGTAGATCGGCTCGAAGGGGGCGCCGTCCACGACCTGCGGGCTCGCGCCGAACGCGGCGAGCTGCGCCTCGGTCGGTTCGACGACCTCGGCATAGCCGGTGAACTGCACGGACCAGAGGTTCTCCTCGCCCGAGTTGAAGTTGTCCGCGCCGTACGCGACGACACTGCCCGCGCAGGCCCGGTGGTAGCCGAGGCCCCGGTGCATGCGGATCAGGACGCAGCCGTCGTCCACGATGTGCCGGGCGGGGGCGACGAACGGCATCGCGCGCATGCTCGTCGCCACGCGGCCGTACGAGACGCGGTTGAGCAGCTCGATGGCGCGGATCTCCTCGGTGGACATGGCTTCCACTCTCCGCCACCGGCCCGGCGCGGGGAAGGGGCGCCTGCCCCGGTTCACCGGGGACGTAGGTCCCGAATCGGGGCCCGCACCGGGCCGGGCCGAACAGGTGACGGTGACCCGCGCGGGGCCACCGGCGCGCTCAGTGCCGCTCGGCCTGCATGCGGGCCACGTACGCCGCGGCCTGCGAACGGCGCTCCATGCCCAGCTTCGACAGCAGGCTGGAGACGTAGTTCTTGATGGTCTTCTCCGCCAGGTGGAGCCGTTCGCCGATGGCCCGGTTGGTCAGGCCCTCGCCGATCAGATCCAGGATCTTGCGCTCCTGTTCCGTCAGATTCGCGAGCTTGTCGTCACCCTTGGGGTTGTTTCCGTCCCGCAACCGCTCCAGGACGCGGGCGGTCGCGACCGGGTCGAGCAGGGACTTCCCCGCCGCCACGTCCCGTACCGCCGACAGCAGTTCGTTGCCGCGAATGGCCTTGAGGACATATCCCGAAGCCCCGGCCATGATCGCGTCGAAAAGCGCCTCGTCGTCGGCGTACGAGGTCAGCATCAGGCACTTGATGTCCTCGTTCTGCGAACGCACCTCGCGGCAGACCTCGACCCCGCTGCCGTCCGGCAGCCGCACGTCGAGCACGGCCACGTCGGGCCGGGTCGCCGGGATCCGGACCAGTGCGTCCGCCGCCGTGCCCGCCTCCCCGACCACCTCGATGTCGTCCTCCACGGAGAGCAGCTCGTGGACGCCGCGCCGGACGACTTCGTGGTCGTCCAGCAGAAATACCCGGATTTTTCCATCTTCGCGCACGCACTCAGTCTCACATATTGGCTCTTCCCGTGCCCGGGGTGTGCGGGATAACGTGCCGGTGTTCCGGCGGCCTGCGAGGCTGTTGCCAGCGCGCTGACCAGCTACTGTTCCCACATTTCTCGATTTACTTGGAAATCCAAGCAAAATCGCAGGTCAAATGGGGTTTCGCAGTAATGCGAAGCAGTGGGTAACGTGCCTATGACAGGGCGCTCGCCGGGGCACCTGTCACGCCCGACCCGGCCGAGTCGCACCCACCCCCGTGCGCGCGTCCGGACAAGGCGAGCCGCACTGGCCTTCCCGGCAACCCCGGGGGCCGGACCGACGGAGGAGTACGCACGTGACCGTGGAGAGCACTGCCGCGCGCAAGACGACGCGACGCAGCAGCGGCACCAAGCGCACGGCCGGCGCCAGCGCCGCCGCGAGCGCCAAGAAGTCGCAGACTTCGGAGCCCGAGCTCGTACAGCTGCTGACGCCCGAAGGGGAGCGCGTCCAGCACCCCGAGTACGACATCGACCTGAGCGCCGACGAGCTGCGCGGCCTGTACCGGGACATGGTCCTCAGCCGCCGCTTCGACGCGGAGGCCACCGCCCTGCAGCGCCAGGGCGAGCTGGGCCTGTGGGCGTCGCTGCTGGGCCAGGAGGCCGCCCAGATCGGCTCCGGCCGCGCCCTCCGGGACGACGACTACGTCTTCCCCACCTACCGCGAGCACGCCGTCGCGTGGTGCCGCGGGGTCGACCCGACCAACCTCCTCGGCATGTTCCGCGGTGTGAACAACGGTGGCTGGGACCCCAACACCAACAACTTCCACCTGTACACGATCGTCCTCGGCTCGCAGACCCTGCACGCCACCGGCTACGCCATGGGTATCGCCAAGGACGGCGCGGACTCCGCCGTGATCGCGTACTTCGGCGACGGTGCCTCCAGCCAGGGCGACGTGAACGAGGCGTTCGTCTTCTCCGCGGTCTACAACGCCCCGGTCGTGTTCTTCTGCCAGAACAACCAGTGGGCGATCTCCGAGCCCATCGAGAAGCAGACCCGCGTGCCGCTCTACCAGCGCGCGCAGGGCTTCGGTTTCCCCGGCGTCCGCGTCGACGGCAACGACGTCCTCGCGTGCCTGGCCGTGACCCGGTCGGCGCTCGAGCGCGCCCGCCGCGGCGAGGGCCCGACGCTCATCGAGGCGTACACCTACCGCATGGCCGCCCACACCACCTCCGACGACCCGACGCGCTACCGCCGCGACGCGGAGCGCGAGGAGTGGGAGGCCAAGGACCCGATCCTGCGCCTCAAGGCCTACATGGAGCGCGAGGGCCACGCCGACGCCGCCTTCTTCGAGGAGCTGGAGACGGAGAGCGAGGCGCTGGGCAAGCACGTCCGCGAGGTCGTCCGCGCCATGCCCGTTCCGGAGCACATGGCGATGTTCGACAACGTGTACGCGGACGGGCACGCGCTCGTCGACGAGGAGCGCGCGCAGTTCGCCGCCTACCAGGCGTCCTTCGAGGGCGGAGAGGCCGAGTAATCATGGCTGTTCAGAAGCTTCCCCTGGCGAAGGCGCTCAACGAGTCGCTGCGCAAGGCCCTGGAGACCGACCCCAAGGTCCTCGTCATGGGCCTGGACGTCGGCAAGCTCGGCGGTGTCTTCCGGATCACCGACGGTCTGCAGAAGGACTTCGGCGAGGACCGGGTCATCGACACCCCGCTCGCCGAGTCCGGCATCGTCGGCACCGCGATCGGTCTCGCGCTGCGCGGCTACCGGCCGGTCGTGGAGATCCAGTTCGACGGCTTCGTCTTCCCGGCGTACGACCAGATCGTCTCCCAGCTGGCGAAGATGCGGGCCCGTTCGCTCGGCACGGTGAAGATGCCGATCGTCATCCGCATCCCGTACGGCGGTGGCATCGGCGCCGTCGAGCACCACTCCGAATCCCCCGAGTCGCTCTTCGCGCACGTCGCGGGCCTCAAGGTCGTCACCCCGGCGACGCCCTCCGACGCCTACTGGATGCTCCAGCAGGCGATCCAGAGCGACGACCCGGTCGTCTTCTTCGAGCCCAAGCGCCGCTACTGGGACAAGGGCGAGGTCGACACCGAGGCCATCCCCGGCGAGCTGCACAAGGCCCGGGTCGCCCGCGAGGGCACGGACCTCACGCTCGTCGCCTACGGCCCGATGGTGAAGACCTGCCTGGAGGCCGCCGCGGCCGCCGCCGAGGAGGGCAAGTCGGTCGAGGTCGTGGACCTGCGCTCGATCTCCCCGCTCGACTTCGACACCGTCCAGGCCTCGGTCGAGAAGACCCGTCGCCTGGTCGTGGTCCACGAGGCTCCGGTCTTCTTCGGTTCCGGAGCCGAGATCGCCGCCCGTATCACCGAGCGCTGCTTCTACCACCTGGAGGCCCCCGTCCTGCGGGTCGGCGGCTACCACGCGCCGTATCCGCCGGCGCGCCTGGAGGAGGAGTACCTGCCGGGCCTGGACCGCGTGCTCGACGCCGTCGACCGCTCGCTGGCGTACTGAGGAGAGCACCGTGACGATCCGCGAATTCAAGATGCCCGACGTGGGCGAGGGCCTCACCGAGGCCGAGATCCTCAAGTGGTACGTCCAGCCCGGTGACACGGTCACCGACGGTCAGGTCGTGTGCGAGGTCGAGACGGCGAAGGCGGCCGTCGAGCTGCCGATCCCGTTCGACGGCACGGTCCACGAACTGCGCTTCCCCGAGGGCACGACGGTCGACGTCGGCCAGGTCATCATCTCGGTGAACGTGGGCGGAGAGGCCCCCGCGGCCCCGGCCGCCACCCCGGCTCCGGTCGTGGAGACCCCGGCGGCTCCGGCCGCTCCTGCAGCCCCCGCCGCTCCCGCCGAGGACGACGAGCCGCAGGGCCGTCAGCCGGTCCTCGTCGGCTACGGCGTGGCCGCCAGCTCGACCAAGCGCCGTGCCCGCAAGGGCGCGGGCGTGCCCGCGCAGGCCGCCTCCGCGATCCAGGGCGAGCTCAACGGGCACGGTGGTACGGGCGCCACCGCGACCGCGACCGCCACCCGGCCGCTGGCCAAGCCGCCGGTGCGCAAGCTCGCCAAGGACCTGGGCGTGGACCTGACGACGGTCGTCCCGACCGGCCCGGACGGGATCATCACCCGCGAGGACGTCCACGCGGCGGCCGCCCCGGTGGCGGCTCCCGCGGCCCCGGCCGCGGTTCCGGCTCCGGCGGTCCAGGCCCCCGCGGTCGCCGCGGCGCCGGCTCCTGCCGCCGCGCCCGTCGAGGTCGGCGCCCGGGAGACGCGTACCCCCATCAAGGGCGTACGGAAGGCCACGGCGGCGGCGATGGTCGGCTCGGCCTTCACCGCGCCGCACGTCACCGAGTTCGTCACCTTCGACATCACGCGCACCATGAAGCTGGTCGAGGAGCTCAAGTCCGACAAGGACATGGCGGGCCTGCGGGTCAACCCGCTGCTCCTCATCGCCAAGGCCGTCCTGGTCGCCGTCCGGCGCAACCCGGAGATCAACGCGGCCTGGGACGAGGCGAACCAGGAGATCGTGCTCAAGCACTACGTCAACCTGGGCATCGCCGCGGCCACCCCACGCGGTCTGATCGTGCCGAACATCAAGGACGCGCACGCCAAGACCCTGCCGGAGCTGTCGCAGTCGCTGAGCGAGCTGGTCGCCACGGCCCGGGACGGCAAGACGACCCCGGCGGCGATGCAGGGCGGCACCTTCACCATCACCAACGTCGGCGTCTTCGGCGTCGACACCGGTACGCCCATCCTGAACCCGGGCGAGTCCGCGATCCTCGCGGTCGGCGCGATCAAGCTCCAGCCCTGGGTCCACAAGGGCAAGGTGAAGCCGCGTCAGGTCACCACGCTCGCGCTCTCCTTCGACCACCGCCTGGTCGACGGCGAGCTGGGCTCCAAGTTCCTCGCCGACATCGCGGCGATCCTGGAGCAGCCGAAGCGGCTCATCACCTGGGCGTAAGAGTTCAGTTGGGATGTTTCACGTGAAACGCCCGGCCGGGGACGATGTGGTCCCACGGCCGGGCGTTTCGTGTTGAGCTGATACCCCTGACGGCTGTACGACGAGCAGGGGGGAACATGGCGGAGTATCTGGGCCCGCTGGAACTGGTCGGGGACCGGTGGATCATCGGGGACCCGAAACGCGAGGGCGGCACGTGCCTGGTCTTCACCCGCGAGGGGATCGAGTACCACAGGAACGGGGCACCGGAGCCACTGGAACTCGTGCCGTGGGCACGGGTGGTGTCGCTCCAGGTGGAGGCGGCCCGCCCTGTCTGGGTGCACGCCCTCGTGCGCCATCCGTACGACGATTGGTTCGTCCGCTACACCCATCACGAGCGGGCCTACTCGGGTACGCACATGTACCTGGTCACGCGGTTCATCCGTGCGGTCTCCGAGGCCAAGCTGCTGCCGCGGCTCGGAGACCCGCAGTGGGTGGGTCTCGCGGTCGCGAAGCTCGCCCCCTTGAAGATCGGCTTCACGACCGCGCGGAGAGTCAAAGAGGTCGTGGAGGTCGTGGAGGTCGTGGAGGGCGGGCAGCGTGGGGAGGGCGTGCAGGGCGGGTAGTGCGCGGGTGCGGGGCGTGCGTGCGGTGCGCGGCGCGCGTGGCCGTGCAGGTGGTGACAGGTCCGTCCGTATCGCGGACGGGCCTGCCTGTTGCACCCCTGTTGTATCTATGCTGTGCGCATGCCATCAGCGCCTCCCGCGGCCGACCGCGTCTACATGCACGTCAAGCAGGCCGTCCTCGACCGCCGCTACGAGGGAGGAACGCTGCTGACCGAGGGCGAACTCGCCCAGGCCGTCGGGGTGTCCAGGACCCCCGTACGGGAAGCGCTGCTGAAGCTGGAGATGGAAGGGCTGCTCAAGCTCTACCCCAAGAAGGGCGCCCTCGTCCTCGCCGTCTCCGCGCAGGAGATCGCCGACGTCGTCGAGACCCGGCTGCTCGTCGAGGAGTTCGCCGTCCGCCGGGCCGTCCCCGCGTCCGCCGCGCTCGTCGAGCGGCTCGAGGAGCTCCTGGAGGAGCAGAAGCGGCGCGCCGAGGCCGGGGACCTCGCCGAGGTCGCCGCCACCGACCGCTCCTTCCACGCCGAGATCGTCAAGCACGCCGGCAACCAGATCCTCGCCCGCCTCTACGACCAGCTGCGCGACCGTCAGCTGCGGATGGGCGTCGCCGTCATGCAGTCCCAGCCCGACCGGATCGCCAAGAACATCACCGAGCACGCCGAGATCCTGGAGCGGATCAAGGCCGGGGACACGGAGGGCGCGGCCCACTGCGTCCGCCAGCACCTGAGCTGGGTCAAGGTCCTGGTCCGGGGTGAGGCGAGGTGAGCCGCGACGGTCACGGCTCCGCGGTCACCCTCCCCGGTGACCCGCCCGGCGGCCGGCGCGCCGCCCTCGTCTGGGGCGTCGGCGTCGCCGTCTACTTCGTCGCCGTCATCTTCCGTACGTCCCTGGGCGTCGCCGGACTCGACGCCGCCGACCGTTTCGACGTCAACGCCTCCGCCCTCTCCACCTTCTCCATCCTCCAGCTGCTGGTCTACGCCGGCATGCAGATACCCGTCGGCCTCATGGTCGACCGGCTCGGCACCAAGAAGGTGCTGACCATCGGCGTCGTCCTCTTCACCGTCGGCCAGCTGGGCTTCGCGCTCTCCCCCTCGTACGGCACCGCGCTCGCCGCCCGCGCCCTGCTCGGCTGCGGCGACGCGATGACCTTCATCAGCGTGCTGCGGCTCGGCACCCGCTGGTTCCCCGCCCGCCGCGGCCCGCTCATCGCCCAGGTCGCCGCGCTCTTCGGGATGGCCGGCAACCTCGTCTCGACCATCTTCATCGCCCGCGCCCTGCACGACCTCGGCTGGACGACCACGTTCGTCGGCAGCTCGGTCGCGGGCGTCCTCGTGCTGGTCCTGCTGCTGCTCTTCCTCAAGGACCACCCCGAGGGCCACGAACCGCCGCCCGCGCCGCACGCGGGAGCCGCGTTCGTCCGCCGCCAGATCGCCGAGTCCTGGCGGGAGCCCGGCACCCGGCTCGGCATGTGGGTGCACTTCACGACCCAGTTCCCGGCGATGGTGTTCCTGCTGCTGTGGGGCCTGCCGTTCCTGGTCGAGGCCCAGGGCCTCTCGCAGGGGGTCGCCGGGGAGCTGCTGACGCTCGTCGTGCTCTCCAACATGGTGGTGGGGCTCGCGTACGGGCAGATCATCGCCCGCCATCACACCGCCCGGGCCCCGCTCGCCCTCTCCACGGTCGCGGCGACCGCGCTGCTGTGGGGCGCCACGCTCGCGTACCCCGCCGACCGGGCGCCGATGTGGCTGCTGATCACCCTGTGCGTGGTCCTCGGGGCCTGCGGACCCGCCTCGATGATCGGCTTCGACTTCGCCCGCCCCGCCAACCCGCCGGAGCGTCAGGGAACGGCCTCGGGCATCGTCAACATGGGCGGTTTCACCGCCTCGATGACGACCCTCCTCGCGGTCGGCGTCCTCCTCGACGCCACCGGCGACGACTACCGGATCGCCTTCGCGTCGGTCTTCGTCCTGCAGGCGCTGGGCGTCGTGCAGATCCTGCGGCTGAAGTCCCGTACCGCGCGCAGGGAGAAGGAACGCCTGGTGGCGAGCCGCGTCGAGGCGGTCCACGTACCGGCGTAGGCCACGCAGGCCGTGGCCGACGCCTCAGGGCGTCACGGGGTACCTGGCGTCACGGGGTCCCTGGCGTCACGGGACCACGTGATCACGGACGTCACGGACGTCACGGCATCACGGTGTCACGGCGAAGTTGTCCAGGATGGCCTGGGCCAGCTCCGTGTCGCCCTCGATCTTGATCCGGTCGGCGACGGACGCCGGCCGGACCCGGCCGCAGGCGAGGCGTACGTACGTCTCCCAGTCCGTCGCCAGCGTCACCGCGGGACCGAGCGACGGCGCGCCGTCGACCGAGCCGCGGCCCTCGCCGTCCACCCGGACCGTCCGCAGGAACTCCACCGGGCCGTGCACATCCACCACGACCGCCGAGTTCGCGGGCGCTCCCGCGTCCTTCGCGACGACCTTCGGCAGCGCCGCGAGCAGGTTGTCGCGGACGACCAGCGCGCCGGGGGAGTCCAGGTTGCCCGGTCGGCCGAGCGCGACCCGCAGGTCCTGCTCGTGCACCCATACGTCGAAGGCGCGCATCCGGTAGGCCACTTCGAGGGTCTGCTCGGCGCCGAGGGGGGCGCGGATGAGATGGTCGGGCTGCCGGTTCTCGTTGCGCAGCTGGCGGGCGCGGCGGATCAGGATGTACTCCAGCTCCGAGGTCATCTCGGGGCCGGTGTGGTGCCGGCGCACATCGACCTGCATCTCCATGTAGCGGGCGAACTCACCGCGTACGTGGTACAGATCGCGCGGCAGCGAGTGGATCGGCCGCGGGTCCCCCAGCATCTCGCACTCCATGCCGATCACATGGGACACGATGTCGCGCACCGACCAGCCCGGGCACGGTGTCGCGCGGTTCCATTCGCCTTCCACGAGCGGCTGCACCAACTCGGATATCGCTTCGATGGAGTGGGTCCAGGCGTCGGCGTAGGTCTGGAGGCTGGGATGGACGGTCACGGGACCCCTCGGCGGTTCTGCGGTGCGCGGGCTGACGATCGAGCGGACAGGCGGGCTGGAGACAAGACTGCGTGGGAGGCTCGGACGCTAAGTTACGCTGCCCGAAGGCACCCCGGCAGTGCTTTCGTGTGACGATCGTAGGCTGTGTTGACGGTTCGAATGCCAGGACGGTGGTAGTGTGCGCGCCTCCCTCATCCAGATCGCAGTAGACCCGGACGAACCGGTCGCTTCGCGCCGTGCGCGCGTGGCCGAGCTGGTACGCGCGGAGCGCGGCGCCGCGGACCTCGTGGTCCTGCCCGAGCTGTGGCCCATGGGCGCCTTCGCGTACGAGTCCTTCGCGGCGGAGTCCGAGCCGCTGCGCGGCCCCACGTACGACGCGATGGCGGCGGCCGCGCGGGACGCGGGGGTCTGGCTGCACGCCGGCTCGATCGTCGAGGCGGCGGAGGGCGCCCTGTACAACACCTCGCTCGTCATCTCCCCGTCCGGGGACCTGGCGGCGAGCTACCGGAAGATCCACCGCTTCGGCTTCGACAAGGGCGAGGCCGTGATGATGGCGGCGGGCGAGAAGCTGGTGACGTTCACCGCGCCGGAGCTCACGTTCGGCGTCGGCACCTGCTACGACCTGCGCTTCCCGGAGCTGTTCCGGGGCCTGGTGGACGCGGGCGCCGAGGCCTTCGTCGTCCCCGCGGGCTGGCCGGCCCGCCGCCGCGCCCACTGGACGCTGCTCGCGCGAGCCCGGGCGGTGGAGAACCAGGCGTACATGCTGGCCTGCGGCACGGCCGGCACCCACGCGGGCGTGGAGCAGGCGGGCCACTCGATCGTCGTCGACCCCTGGGGCGAGGTCCTGGCGGAGGCGGGCCCGGGCGAGGAGATCCTGCGCGTGGAGCTGGACGCGGAGCGGGTGACGACGACGAGGGAGCAGTTCCCGGCGCTGAAGGACAGGGTGCTGTAGGGGGCGCTCGCGCCGGGGGGGACGGGGTCCTGCGGCCCTCGGGCGCTCCCGCCCGGGCGGACGTCCCGCGGCCCTCGGGCGCTCGCGCCCTTGGGCACGGTGGCCCTCCGGCCCTTCGGGCGCCCCCGCCCGGCCGGACGTCCTCCGGCCCTCCGGCCCTCCCGCTCCGGCGGGCCCTAGTCCCCCCGCTCCGCCATCCGGATCACGCACACCGCGACCGCGATGAGAAGCGCGGTGTCGGTGTCGTCCCGGACGACGTTCACGGCGTACGTGTCGCGGACGCGGAACCACTGCCGGGAGATGTGGGCGAGGAGTTCGCCGTCGTACTCGATGGTGAACTCCCGGTCCAGGATCCGCCCGCTGACGTCCAGCTCGGTGCCTTCGACGAGGGTGACCCGGTAGTGGTTGCGGAGCAGCGAGAGCCGCTTCCTGCGGATCGTGGCGAGCGGCCGGTCGTCCCGCTCGATCGTCATCGAGTCCCGCAGGCTGAACATCTTCTGCCGCAGCGTGACCAGGACCTGCCCGTGCGGGTCCTTCAGCTCCAGCGTGTCCCGCAGGCGCAGGGCCTTCCCGTCGACGAGGAAGGCGTGGCCGCCGTGCTCGTCCTCGATCCAGTAGTCGTCGCCGACCGCGAAGATTTTGTCCCGTACGAGATATTTCATACGGGTACGCGTGCCCAATTCGGAGGCGATCCACGCCGTGCCGCCCCTAACGTGGGGCGGCATGACCAACATATGGGTGGGGCAGAAAGTGCGCCTGCGGGCCGTCGAGCCCGAGGACTGGGAAGGCTTCCGCGCGCTGGAGCAGGACACCGTCGACCTGCGCAACGCGGACATCGTCACACCGCCGCGCTCGGCGGAGGGCTTCCGCTCCTGGACCGCGGAGCGGGCGGGCCGGGAACCGGGCGGTGAGGCCTTCCGGCTGGTCGTCGAGGCACTGTCCGACGGGTCCTTCGTGGGATCCGTGACGGTCGGAGGCGTCGACACCCGTGCCGGGCACTTCAAGTCGGGCATCGAGATCACCCGCGACCGGCGCGGCAAGGGATACGCGAAGGAAGCAGTGGCGCTGCTCCTCACGTACATGTTCGCGGAGCGCCGCTTCCACAAGTGCGAGGTCGAGATCCACGCCTTCAACGACGCCTCGCTCGCCCTCCACCGCTCGCTCGGCTTCGTCGAGGAGGGCCGGCTCCGCCAGCACGAGTACTTCGCGGGCGCCTACCAGGACCTCGTCCTGATGGGCCTCACCGCCGACGAACACTGGACCGCCCACCCTCGACCGTCCGTGCGCTGACCCGCGCGGGCGCGCGGGCACGGACATCGCCGACGTCAGGCGCCGACCCCCTGTCGTACGTGCGTGATCCGCCCTTCATACCCGGATGGCAAGCTTGAAGCATGAACGATGCCGCCCCGGCGCCCACCCCCGCGCCCGAGCCCCGCCGCCGTGCCCGTGTCCGTGCCCCCGAGCTGATCGGCAAGGGAGGCTGGATCAACACCGGCGGGAAGGACCTCAAGCTCGCCGACTTCCGAGGTCGCACATTGATCCTGGATTTCTGGACCTTCTGCTGCATCAACTGCCTCCACGTCCTCGACGAACTCCGTGACCTGGAGGAGAAGCACCGGGACACGCTGGTGATCGTCGGTGTCCACTCGCCCAAGTTCGTGCACGAGGCCGAGCACCAGGCCGTCGTGGACGCCGTCGAGCGGTACGAGGTGCACCATCCCGTGCTGGACGATCCCGAGCTGGCGACCTGGAAGCAGTACGCCGTGCGGGCCTGGCCGACGCTCGTCGTCATCGACCCCGAGGGGTACGTCGTCGCCCAGCACGCGGGTGAGGGGCACGCGAACGCCATCCGGACGCTCGTCGAGGAGCTGGAGGCCGAGCACGCCGCCAAGGGGACGCTGCGTCGGGGCGACGGGCCCTACGTGCCGCCGGAGCCGGTAGCCACCGATCTGCGCTTCCCGGGGAAGGCCGTGCTGCTCGACAGCGGGAACTTCCTCGTCTCCGACACGACGCGCCACCAGCTCGTCGAGCTCGCCGCCGACGGCGAGACCGTGGTGCGCCGGATCGGGGACGGCGAGTTCCGGGAGCCGCAGGGGCTCGCGCTGCTCCCCGACGGCAAGGTCGTCGTCGCCGACACCGTGAACCACGCGCTGCGGACCTTCGACCCGGCGACCGGCGCGATCGAGCGGATCGCCGGTACCGGCAAGCAGTGGTGGCAGGGGTCGCCGACCTCCGGGCCCGCCCTCGACGTGGACCTCTCCTCGCCCTGGGACGTGGCCTGGTGGCAGGGCAAGGTGTGGATCGCGATGGCCGGCGTCCACCAGGTGTGGACCTACGACCCGGAGACCGGGACGGTCCAGGTCGCGGCCGGCACCACCAACGAGGGGCTCGTCGACGGGCCCGCCGCCGAGGCCTGGTTCGCGCAGCCCTCGGGCCTCGCGGCCACCGAGGACCGGCTGTGGATCGCCGACTCCGAGACCAGCGCCGTCCGCTGGATCGACACCGAGGGCGCCGTGCACACCGCCGTCGGCACCGGTCTCTTCGACTTCGGCCACCGCGACGGCGCCGCCGACCAGGCGCTGCTCCAGCACCCGCTCGGCGTGACCGCCCTCCCCGACGGCTCGGTCGCGATCTCCGACACGTACAACCACGCCCTGCGCCGCTTCGACCCGGCGACCGGCGAGGTGACGACGCTGGCCACCGATCTGCGCGAGCCGAGCGACGCCGTGCTCGTCGGCGACGAGATCGTGGTCGTCGAGTCCGCCCGGCACCGGCTGACCCGGCTGCGGCTGCCCGAGGAGGCCGTCCAGGTCGAGTCGGTCGCCCACCGCACGCAGCGCGAGGCCACCGAGGTCGCCCCCGGCCGCCTCCGGCTCGACATCGTCTTCCAGGCGCCGACGGGCCAGAAGCTCGACGAGCGCTACGGGCCCTCCACCCGGCTCCTGGTCTCCTCGACCCCGCCGGAGCTGCTGCTCGACGGCGAGGGCACGGGCACCGACCTCTTCCGGGAGCTGGAGCTGAACCCGGAGATCACGGACGGCGTCCTGCACGTCTCCGCCATGGCGGCGTCCTGCGACGACGACCCCGCCAACGAGTACCCGGCCTGCCATGTGCACCAGCAGGACTGGGGGGTTCCGGTGCGCCTCACGGCCGACGGCGCCTCCCGGCTGCCGCTGATCCTCGCCGGGATGGACGCCGAAGGGGTGTCGTCCTAGCCCACAAGGCCCTGGTTCCTGGACGGGCGGTTCGCCGCGCCGTCCAGGCAGCCGGCGACCCAGGCGGCCGGGTCGTGCACGGCCCGGCCGCCGCCCATCCCCGTGCGCCGCATGCTCGCGCACTCACCGGCCAGCAGGGCGCGGGCGCGCTCCCCGGTCGGGTCGGCCTTCCGGATGCGGACGGCCTGCAGATAGCCGCCCTCGTAGGCGATGTCCGTGCCCCACGGCGGGCGTTCGTTGTACCGGGCGATGAGGAGGCCTGTCGCGGCCGTGCCGATCAGCACGGCCGCGCACAGGCAGGCGATGAACTTCCCCCGGGGCGGGCCCACATGACGATCCATGAGGTCGACGGTGTCAGGTGGGACCTTTCCCGGATGTTTCGCCGGGCGAGTGCTCCGATCAGCCTTCCAGGAACGCGACCAGCGCGTTCGCCAGCAGGTACGGGTCCTCCGCGCCGCAGAGTTCGCGGGCGCTGTGCATCGACAGGCAGGCCACGCCGATGTCGACCGTGCTGATGCCGTGCCGGGCCGCCGTGATCGGGCCGATCGTCGTGCCGCACGGCATGTCGTTGTTGGAGACGAACGTCTGCCACGGCACGCCCGCCTTCTCGCACGCCGCCGCCCACACCGCCCGGCCGCTGCCGTCGGTCGCGTACCGCTGGTTGACGTTGACCTTGAGGATCGGACCGCCGTTGGGGCGCGGGTGGTGCGTCGGGTCGTGGCGCTCCCCGTAGTTGGGGTGGACGGCGTGGCCGACGTCGGAGGAGAGGCAGATCGAGGCGGCGAAGGCGCGGGCGCGGTCCTCGTAGGCGCCGCCCCGGGCGTAGATCGAGCGCTCCAGGACGTTGCCGAGGAGGGGCCCCTGGGCGCCGGTGTCGGCCTCGGAGCCGTTCTCCTCGTGGTCGAAGGCGGCGAGCACCGGGATGTACGGGAGGTCGGCGCGGCCCGCGACGGCGGCCAGGGCGGCGACGCCCGCGTGGACCGAGATCAGGTTGTCCATCCGGGGCCCTGCGACGAGTTCGCGGTCGCGGCCCAGGTAGGAGGGGGCCTCGATGGCGTGGACCATGAGGTCCCAGCCGGCGACGTCCTCGGCGTCGACGCCCGCCTCCTCGGCGACGAAGCGGATCAGGTCGCCCTCGTGGACCTCGCCCAGGCCCCAGATCGGCTGCATGTGGCGCTGCCGCTCCAGCTTGAGGCCCTCGTTGGCCTGCCGGTCGAGGTGGATGGCGAGCTGCGGGACGCGGAGCACGGCGCGGTCCACGTTCACCAGGTGGTGGCTGCCGTCGCGCAGGGTGAGCCGGCCGGCGAGGCCGAGGTCGCGGTCGAGCCAGGTGTTGAGGAGCGTCCCGCCGTAGATCTCGACGGAGACCTGGCGCCAGCCGCGCGCGCCCATGTCGGGCTGCGGCTTCACGCGCAGGTTGGGGGAGTCGGTGTGGGCGCCGACGATCCGGTACGGGGTGTGGGGGGACGCGCCCTCCGGGACGTACCAGGCGATGAGCGCGCCGCCGCGGATCACGTACTTGCCGCCCGTCGTGCCGTCCCAGGCGGCGGTCTCCTCGACCTGGCGGAAGCCGGCCTTCTCGAGCCGCTCGGCGGCGTTCGCCACGGCGTGGTACGGCGACGGGGATGCCGCCAGGAACGTCATGAGGTCGTCGGTGTGGCCGCGGTCGAAGCGGGCGGTGCTCGTCATGGGTTCACCTTACGCAGGCCCCGGAATACGGCGCCGGGGCCCCGATAGACGGAACGGAACGTTTCTGTGGGGGACGCGTTCCCGGAAAAAGCGGAACGGCCCACTCCCCTCCCCGGGAGCGAGCCGTTCCTCGTTGGACGTGGCGCGTGTCGAAGCGACTAGAACGCAGCCTCGTCCAGGTCCATCAGCGAGCCGTCGATCGCCTCGGCGAGCGCGCGCTCGGCGCCCACGCCCGGCAGGACGTTGGCGGCGAAGAACTTCGCGGCCGCGATCTTGCCCGCGTAGAAGGCCTGGTCCTTGGCGGGGGCGCCGGCGGCCAGCTTCTCCGCGGCGACGGCCGCGCCCTTCAGGAGCAGGTAGCCGACGACGACGTCGCCCGAAGCCATGAGCAGGCGCGTGGTGTTGAGGCCGACCTTGTAGATGTTCTTGACGTCCTCGCCGGTCGCCATGAGGTCGTCGAGCATCTTCTTGACGATGCCCTCCAGGTCCACGGCGGCCTTGGTGAGCGCGTCGCGGGCGCCGGCCAGCTCCTCGCCGCCGGTGCCGACCGCGAGGAACTTCTTGATCTCCTCCGAGAGCGCGTTCAGGGACGCGCCCTGGTCGCGGACGATCTTGCGGAAGAAGAAGTCCTGGCCCTGGATGGCCGTGGTGCCCTCGTAGAGGGTGTCGATCTTGGCGTCCCGGATGTACTGCTCGATCGGGTACTCCTGCAGGAAGCCGGAGCCGCCGAAGGTCTGGAGCGACTGCGCGAGCTGCTCGTAGCCCTTCTCGGAGCCGTAGCCCTTCACGATCGGCAGCAGCAGGTCGTTCAGGCCGTGCAGGGCCTTCGCGTCCTCGCCCGCGGCCTCCTTGAGCTGGATCTCGTCCTGCACGGTGGCCGTGTAGAGGACGAGGGAGCGCATGCCCTCGGCGTACGCCTTCTGCGTCATCAGCGAGCGGCGGACGTCCGGGTGGTGCGTGATGGTGACCTTGGGGGCGGCCTTGTCCATGAAGTTCGCCAGGTCGGTGCCCTGGACGCGCTCCTTGGCGTACTCCAGGGCGTTGAGGTAGCCCGTGGAGAGGGTGGAGATCGCCTTCGTGCCGACCATCATGCGGGCGAACTCGATGATGAGGAACATCTGGCGGATGCCGTCGTGCTTGTCGCCGATCAGCCAGCCCTTGGCGGGGTGCTGGTCGCCGAAGGTCATCTCGCACGTGTTGGAGGCCTTGAGGCCCATCTTGTGCTCGACGTTCGTGGCGTACACGCCGTTGCGCTCGCCCAGCTCGCCGGTCTCCCAGTCGAACAGGTACTTCGGCACGAGGAAGAGCGAGAGGCCCTTGGTGCCCGGGCCGGCGCCCTCGGGGCGGGCGAGGACGTAGTGGAGGATGTTCTCCTCCATGTCGTGCTCACCGGACGTGATGAAGCGCTTGACGCCCTCGATGTGCCAGGAGCCGTCCTCCTGCTGGACCGCCTTCGTGCGGCCGGCGCCGACGTCCGAGCCCGCGTCGGGCTCGGTGAGGACCATGGTGGAGCCCCACTGCTTCTCGACGGCGATCTGCGCGACCTTCTTCTGCGCCTCGTTGCCCTCGTTGAAGAGGATGCCGGCGAAGGCCGGGCCGGAGGAGTACATCCACACGGCCGGGTTCGCGCCGAGGATCAGCTCCGCGTAGGCCCAGATCAGGGAGCGCGGGGAGGTGGTGCCGCCGATCTCCTCGGGCAGGCCGAGGCGCCAGTACTCGGAGTCCATGAAGGCCTTGTAGGACTTCTTGAAGCTCGCCGGGACCGGGGCGGTGTTCGTCTCGGGGTCGAAGACCGGAGGGTTCCGGTCGGCGTCGGCGAAGGACTCGGCCAGCTCGTTCTCGGAGAGGCGGGTCAGCTCCTCCAGGACGCTCTTGGCGGTCTCGACGTCCATCTCCTCGAACGGACCGGTGCCGTACACCTTGTCGCGGCCGAGCACCTCGAAGAGGTTGAACTCGATGTCGCGGAGATTCGACTTGTAGTGCCCCATGGCGACGGCTCCGTAAGGATCGGGGAGGCAGGTTCCTCGTACACGTGCGGCGAGTACCAGCGAGTAGCTAATGCTCTCTCCGATGATGCTACCCACCGGTAATAAGAAGCAACCCCTATCCGGTCATCTGTGACGACAATCGCTACGGTCGCCCACTCGCTAGGCTGTGCGCCATGTACGGCTACGAGCAGAATCCGGGTGCCCAGCAGCAGTACGCCCCGCCCCCGCAGCAGCCGATGGCGGGCGGGATGCCGGGCATGCAGGGCGGGATGCCCGGGATGCAGGGGCAGGGGTACGGCCAGCAGCCGCCGCTCTACCCCGAGCCGTCCCCGCCGTCCCTCGCCGACGCCGTACGCGCCTTCACGACGGGCTCCCTGTCCGCCGAGGACTTCCAGCAGATCTTCGCGGGCTCGAAGGTCTACTGCCCGCGCGGCGACAACCCCGGCTTCCTGGCCCTGCACAACACCCAGCAGCCGGTCATCCCCATGTTCACGTCGCTCAAGGAGCTGCGGCGGTACGCGGGCAAGGAGTCGAAGTACTTCGTCATCACCGGCGCCGAGGTGATCGACCTCCTCCCGACCGGCTACGGCTTCGTCCTCGACATGGAGGGCGACCACCGGATGGTCTTCGACGCGAAGGCCGTGGAGCAGATGGTCGACTTCGCGATGCGCCGGATGTACGGCTGAGGTCGTAGCTGTAGCTGTAGCTGTAGCTGTAGACGTACGGCCGCTGCTGTGGCTGTGGCTGTGGCTGTAGACGTACGGCCGCGGCTGTCGCTGCAGCCCGTACGGCCGCGGACGTAGCCGTAGCCGTGCCGTACGGCCGCCGCGCCGCTCCCTACGCCGCCGTCGCGCGCCGGTGCAGGTGCAGGGCGTGCGCGCACCAGATCGCGGCGGCGAGCAGGGCGATCCCGGCCCCCGCGGCCAGCTCCGCGAGCTCGGGCCGGAAGCCCAGGGCCAGCCGGGTGCCCAGGAAGACCAGGACGAAGCCGATCCGGCCGGGCGCGTACACCGGGAACCGCGCGGCGGCGCCGCGCAGCAGACCGGCCACGATCAGCCCGGCTGCCCCGCAGGCGGCGAGCAGGGCCCAGGGGGAGCCGGGCGCGGCGGCCGGGATGCCGTAGTCGGCCGGACCCCAGGGGACGGCGGCGGCCACCCAGCCGAGGGCCAGTCCGACGACGGTGGCCGTGACCACCGACAGCAGGTGCTTCCACCAGGGGCCGGGCCGAGGGGTGGCCGGCTCGTCGTCGCCGCCGACATCGAAGATCTCCATCACGCACGGTAGGACGCGCCGTGGCGCACCCTGGTTGGCGCGGACGCCGTGGGGTTAGACCTGTGGGGCCAGATCTTTGTCATGTCTGTCATGTCCTGATGCCCTTCGGGCCCCCGGGAATGCCCTCGGGGCCCTTCCTGTTCTGCGGGTGTGGCAGAAAGTTCGAGTTTCAACTAAACTCGACGCAGAAGGAGGTTCCGACCATGCCTGCAGTGACTGTGGAGAACCCGTTGACGCTCCCGCGCGTCGCCGCCCCCGCCGACGCCGTCTCCCGCCCCGTGCTCGCCGTGACCACGGCGCCGTCCGGTTTCGAGGGCGAGGGATTCCCGGTGCGCCGCGCGTTCGCCGGGATCAACTACCAGTACCTCGACCCGTTCATCATGATGGACCAGATGGGAGAGGTGGAGTACGCCCCCGGTGAGCCCAAGGGCACCCCGTGGCACCCCCACCGCGGCTTCGAGACCGTCACGTACATCATCGACGGGACCTTCGACCACCAGGACTCCAACGGCGGTGGCGGCACCATCACCAACGGCGACACCCAGTGGATGACCGCCGGCTCGGGTCTCCTTCACATCGAGGCCCCGCCGGAGTCGCTCGTCCTCAGCGGCGGCCTCTTCCACGGCCTCCAGCTGTGGGTGAACCTGCCGGCCTCCGACAAGATGATGGCCCCGCGCTACCAGGACATCCGCGGTGGCCAGGTGCAGCTGCTGACCTCCCCCGACGGCGGCGCGCTGATCCGCGTCATCGCCGGCGAGCTCGACGGCCACGCGGGCCCCGGCATCACGCACACCCCGATCACGATGATCCACGCGACGATCCGGCCGGGCGCCGAGGTGACCCTGCCGTGGCGCGAGGACTTCAACGGCCTCGTCTACGTCCTCGCCGGGCGCGGCTCGGCCGGTGCGGAGCGCAGGCCGGTCCACATGGGCCAGACCGCGGTCTTCGGCAAGGGCGGCGCGCTCACGGTCCGGGCCGACGAGAAGCAGGACGGGCACACGCCCGACCTGGAGGTCGTCGTCCTCGGCGGGCAGCCGATCCGCGAGCCGATGGCGCACTACGGCCCGTTCGTCATGAACACCCAGGCCGAACTCCGCCAGGCCTTCGAGGACTTCCAGGCCGGACGCCTCGGCACGATCCCGGCGGTGCACGGGATGGGCGAGTAACGGTCGTACGAGGAACAGGGAGTGCGCCGGGCCGGACCTCGTCGTCCGGCCCTCGCCGCCTCCGCTCAGTCCCTTTCCGCGGTGCTCGACGCGCGGAACGCCTGGAACAGGCCGAGCGCGACGAGCGCGCCGCCGACGTACATCAGCACCAGGCCGACCTTCGTCAGCGTGACGACGGGCGTCTCCACACCGTCCGTGAACAGCCGGAGGGCCAGACCCGCGGCGAAGGTGAGGACACCTTCGATCAGGTTCTTCGACGACTGCCTCATGGGCGAACCCCCTTCCTGGAGCTACGGATACTCAGCAGCCTAGGAACGGAGCGGGACCCCGGCTTCCCCCTGGGGTACGAAGTCCCCTACATCGTTCGACGGACCCGCGTCAGGACCTCTCCGGACAGGCCCTGACGGAGCGTCACCCGTCCGGCCCGTAGCGCAGGACGACGCGCCGAGCGGCGTGGTCCGGTGGACGGGTGCAGACGCCCCCGCCACCGCCCCCGAGCTCGCAGGGCCCGCAGCCGCAGGGCCCGCGGTCGCAGGGTCCCCAGAGGCCGCTCCTTCCCGAGGCCGCCCTGCGGACCGCCGCCTGGTGTGCCGTCCTGCTGCTCCTCGCCGGGGTCGTGGCCGTCGGGATCTGGCTGTGCGTGGTGTTCCAGACGGCCGTCACACCCGTCCTGCTCGCGATCCTGGGCACCGCGCTGCTCGGGCCGCTCTACCGGCGCCTGCTGCGGATGAAGGTGCAGAAGTCGCTCGCCGCCGGGCTCACCGTCCTCGCCGTCCTCGCCTTCGTCGGCGGCGCGACGTACATCGTGGTCGCCGCGCTCATCGAGACCGGGGACCAGATCATCGCCTCGCTGCGGCAGGCCGCCCTCGACATCGCCGACCACCTGGGCGCGGCCGGGACCTCGATCGACGACCTCGCCAAGAACGCGAAGGCGCTCCTGGAGAAGTTCGGCGGGACCGCCGCGTCCGGGGTGATCTCCGGGATCAGCATCGTGGGCCAGGTCGCCGCCATGGCCGTGCTCGC
Source organism: Streptomyces sp. NPDC047981 (assembly GCF_040653315.1). NCBI lineage: Bacteria > Bacillati > Actinomycetota > Actinomycetes > Kitasatosporales > Streptomycetaceae > Streptomyces > Streptomyces sp. NPDC047981. Next base: position 25,330 of record NZ_JBEZNQ010000018.1, read on the forward strand.
CCTGCTGCTGATCTTCTTCTTCCTCCGGGACTCCCACCGGGCCGCCGACGCCCTGCGCTCCTTCGCCCCCGGCTCGACCGGCGACATGCTGGAGGCCATGGGGCGCCGCGCCTTCGAGGCCGTCGAGGGCTTCATGCGCGGGACGACCATCGTGGCCCTCGTCGACGCCGTCCTCATCACCATCGGCCTGCTGATCCTGCGGGTCCCCGGGGCGGTGGGCCTGGGCGCGCTCGTCTTCGTGACCGCCTACATCCCGTACCTCGGCGCGTTCCTCTCCGGGGCCATCGCCGTCCTGGTCGCCCTCGCCGACCGGGGCTTCGTCATCGCGCTCTGGGTCCTGGGCGTCGTCCTCGCCGTCCAGGTGATCGAGGGCAACGTCCTCCAGCCCGCGATCCAGAGTCGTACCGTCCAGATGCACCCGGCCGTCGTCATGCTCGCGATCACGGCCGGGGCCTCTGTCGCCGGGATCCTCGGCATGCTGCTCGCCGTACCGGTCACGGCGGCCGCATTCGGGGTGATCGGCGAGCTGCGCGGCCGGTACGCGAACCAGCCGGGCTGACCTCGGCCACCTCCCGGACCTCGGCCACCTCCCGGACCTCGGCCACCTCCCGGACCTCGGCCACCTCCTGGCCGGCCGACCTACCTCCCGGCCGACCTACCTCCCGGCCGCCATGCCGCCGGGCTCGAAGGACGCCAGCATCTGCACCAGGGCCGCCTGGTCCGGGCCCACGAAGGGGTCGGAGTCGGGGGCGGCGGCGATCGTCTCCAGCATCATCGAGGTCATCCGCACGGCGGGCGGCAGATGCGTGGAGAGCACGATCTCCGGGTTCATCTCCCGCAGCGGCTCGATCGTCGCCCGGTACTTCGCCGGGTCCACCAGGTGCACCCACGGGCTGTCGATCGTCGCCCACAGCGTCTGGGCGCCGGCCAGCTCCTCCGGCTTGAGGTCGTTGGCGTGCCCGCTCTCCGCCAGTTCGGCCGTCGGCATCGGGCCGCCGAAGCAGTCGGAACTGAAGCAGATCCCGGTCCTCTCGTCGTAGAAGCCGACGGTGGCCGGGTTGTCGAAGAGCGGCGGGCGGAAGGCGTGGAGCATGCGGTCGCCGACGTCCAGGGACTGGCCCGGGTTGCAGAGGTAGACGCGGTCCATCGGCAGCGGACGCTCGGTGGTCATCTCCCCCGCGCCCACGAAGGTGGTGACGACCTTCGCCTCGGGCGCGGCGTCGAGCAGGTCGAAGATGCCGCCCGTGTGGTCCTTGTCGGGGTGCGTCAGCCAGATCCAGCGGACGTCGTCGAGGTCGATGACCGTGGAGAGCGTGGCGACGAAGTCACGGTCGTCGAGGGAGAGACCGGTGTCGACGACCACGGGCTCCTTGGCGGTGACGACGTAGGCGTTGACGGGCAGGTGACCGATCCCCGGCACTTCGAGGCTGTCGGCGAGGACGGTCGTGTCGCTGCCGACCTTGTGGATGTCCATGGCGTACTCCGTGGTCCCCCCGGCGGCGGCCGTACACGTCCAGTCTCCTCCGGGGGAGTGACCCCCGCGCGCCGTGCGCACGGGGCAAGGACGCCTCCGGCTACTCCCGTTCTTCCGGCGGGGGCTCGTTCAGCTCGAACCAGATCGACTTGCCCTCGCCCCGCGGATCGACCCCCCACGCGTGCGCCAGCATCTCCATCAGGACCAGGCCGCGCCCGGAGGACGCCATCTCGCCCGGGTGCCGCTTGTGCGGCAGTTCGTCGCTGGTGTCGGAGACCTCCACCCGCAACCGCCGCCGGCAGGCGTCGTCGCAGGTCACCTCGGCGACGAGGAGCGCGTCGCCGTCCGTGTGGATGAGGACGTTGGTGACCATCTCGGAGACCATCAGGACCGCCGAGTCGATCTGGTCCTCGTCCGTCCAGTCGTGCAGCAGCTGGCGCACGTGCTGGCGGGCCGCCGCGATCCGCTCCGGTTCCGCCTGCGCGATGGTCATCATCGTGCGGCGCGGGGCCTGGCGGGCGGTCCGGCCCTGGCGGGAGAGGAGCAGGACCGCGATGTCGTCCTCGCGGCGGTCGGCCAGCGGGCCGGTCGTGTAGTGCGAGCCGGGGCCGTGGACGGCCTCCACGAGGCTGTCGGCGAGCTCCTCCAGGGACTCGCCGTCGTGCCCTTCGAGCAGCGTACGGATGCGTTCCCAGCCGCTGTCGAGGTCGTGGCCGCCGGTCTCCAGGAGCCCGTCCGTGCACATCATCAGGGTCTCGCCGGGCTCCAGCGTGAACCGGGTCGTCGGGTAGTCGGTGTCGGGGTCGATGCCGAGCGGCAGCCCGCCGGCCGTGGGACGCAGGAGAACCGTTCCGTCGGTCATCCGGACCGCGGGGTGGGGGTGCCCGGCGCGGGCGAGGTCGACGACGCCGGTGACCGGGTCGATCTCGAGGTAGAGGCAGGTCGCGAAGCGCGGCCCGCTGTCGCTCCCGCCGCCGCTCTCCCCGTAGCTCCCACCGCCGCTCTCACCCCCGTCCCCGTCGCCGCCCCCGTCCGCGCCCTCCGGGGTCTCTCCGCTGGTGATCCCGTACAGGAAGCGGGAGGCGCGGGAGAGGACGGCGTCGGGCCGGTGGCCCTCGGAGGCGTACGCGCGCAGGGCGATCCGCAGCTGGCCCATCAGTCCGGCGGCCCGCACGTCGTGGCCCTGGACGTCGCCGATGACGAGGGCGATGCGGCCGCCGGGCAGCTGGATCATGTCGTACCAGTCGCCGCCGACCTGGAGCCCGCCGCCGGTCGGCACGTACCGCGCGGCGACGTGCAGGCCCGGGATGCCGGGGCCGAGGACGGGCAGCATCGTGCGCTGGAGGCCGAGCGACAGTTCGCGCTCGGACTCGGCGACGCCCGCGCGGGCGAGGGCCTGGGCCAGCATGCGGGCGACGGTGGTGAGCACGGACCGCTCGTCGGGGGTGAAGCCGACGGGGTGCTTGAAGGCGGCCATCCAGGCGCCCATGGTGCGCCCGGCGACGATCAGGGGGAGGTAGGCCCAGGACTCCCTGCCGAATCGTTGCGCCAGCGGCCAGGTCACCGGGAAGCGGCGCAGGTACTCGTCCGGTGTCGGGAGATAGATCGCCCGCCCGGTCCGCACGACCTCCGCGGCCGGGTAGTCGGTGTCCACGGACATCGAGGTGAAGGGGCCTTCGTCGCCCACGTTGTGCCCGTGGTGGCCGATGATCGTCAGCCGCTCGCCGGCGACCCCGAAGACGGCGAGCCCGTCCGGCGAGAACCCCGGCATGGAGAGGGAGGCGGCCACCCGAAGGACCTCCGCGGTGGACCGGGCCTCGGCGAGCGCCCGGCCCGCGTCGAGCAGGAAGGCCTCGCGGGAGCGGCGCCAGTCGCCGGTGATGGGCGTACGGGCGGCGGTGCCCGGCTGCGGTTCGGCGACCTCCTGGAGGGTGCCGACGAGCTGGTAGTCCGTGCCCTCGACGAGCGGCTTGGACCTGCTCCGTACGGTACGGATCACCCGTCCGTGGCCGTCCATGATCCGCAGCCGGGCCTCGGCGAGGGTGCCTTCCGCGACGGCGAGGTTCACGACCCCGTCGATCTCGTTCCAGTCGACGGGATGAAACCGGGAGCGCACGGCCGCTTCCGTGAGCTCGACCGGTTCGGCGGGCAGCCCGAGCAGCCGGGCCGCCTCGGCGTCGAGGGTGACGATCCCGGATGCGTTGTCCCAGCGCCACAGGCCGGTCGCGATCGCGGCCAGGACGTCCTCGGTGCGCATTGCCCTACTTTATGAATATCGGACAGAAGGTCGCCACTGAGCGTATTCGAAATGCGATCTTGGGTCGCCCGGTAGGCTTGGCGGGTCTGCCGTCATGTCATGCCACGGCGGCACACCACCATGGATCCCGAAGACTGGATGAACGACGATGCATCGGTACAGGTCCCACACCTGCGGCGAGCTCCGCGCCTCTGACGTCGGCACCGACGTCCGGCTGAGCGGCTGGCTGCACAATCGGCGCGACCTGGGCGGCATCCTCTTCATCGATATCCGCGACCACTACGGCATCACGCAGCTGGTCGCCCGGCCCGGCACGGCCGCGGCCGAGGTGCTCGACAAGCTGACGAAGGAGACCGTCGTCCGCGTGGACGGCAAGGTCGTCTCGCGCGGCGCGGAGAACGTCAACCCGGAGCTGCCGACCGGCGAGGTCGAGATCGAGGCCGCCGAGGTCGAGGTCCTGGGCGCGGCCAAGCAGATCCCCTTCACCGTCAACACGGACGACGGCGTGAACGAGGAGCGGCGCCTGGAGTACCGCTTCCTCGACCTGCGCCGCGAGCGCATGCACCGCAACATCATGCTGCGCTCGGCCGTCATCGCCTCCATCCGTTCCAAGATGGTGGCCCTCGGCTTCAACGAGATGGCGACCCCGATCCTCGCCGCGACCTCCCCCGAGGGCGCCCGCGACTTCGTCGTCCCGTCGCGTCTGAACCCGGGCAAGTTCTACGCGCTGCCGCAGGCGCCGCAGCAGTTCAAGCAGCTGCTGATGATCTCCGGCTTCGACCGCTACTTCCAGATCGCGCCCTGCTTCCGCGACGAGGACGCCCGCGCGGACCGTTCTCCGGGCGAGTTCTACCAGCTCGACGTCGAGATGAGCTTCGTCGAGCAGGAGGACGTCTTCCAGCCGATCGAGAAGCTGATGACGGAGATCTTCGAGGAGTTCGGCGGCGGTCGCCACGTCACCTCCCCGTTCCCGCGGATCCCGTTCCGCGAGTCGATGCTGAAGTACGGCAACGACAAGCCGGACCTGCGGACGGCCCTGGAGCTCGTCGACATCTCGGACGTCTTCGAGGCGTCGGAGTTCAAGGCCTTCGCGGGCAAGCACGTCCGCGCGCTCGCGGTCCCGAACACGGGCGACCAGCCCCGCAAGTTCTTCGACTCCCTCGGTGACTTCGCGGTCTCCCTGGGCGCGAAGGGCCTGGCGTGGGTGCGCGTCGGTGAGGGCAACGCCCTGACCGGCCCGATCGCCAAGTTCCTCACCGAGGAGAACATCAAGGTCCTCACCGAGCGCCTCGGCCTGGAGCCGGGCCACGCGATCTTCTTCGGCGCGGGCGAGTTCGACGAGGTCTCCAAGATCATGGGCCCGGTCCGGGTCGAGGCCGCCAAGCGCGCCGGCCAGTTCGAGGAGAACGTCTTCCGCTTCGCGTGGATCGTGGACTTCCCGATGTACGAGCGGGACGAGGAGACCGGCAAGATCGACTTCTCGCACAACCCGTTCTCCATGCCGCAGGGCGGCATCGAGGCCCTGGAGACCCAGGACCCGCTGGACGTCCTCGGCTGGCAGTACGACATCGTCTGCAACGGCATCGAGCTCTCCTCGGGCGCGATCCGTAACCACGAGCCCGAGATCATGTTCAAGGCCTTCGAGATCGCGGGCTACTCCCGCGAGACGGTCGAGCACGAGTTCGCGGGCATGCTCCGCGCCTTCGAGTACGGCGCCCCGCCGCACGGCGGCATCGCCCCGGGCGTGGACCGCATCGTGATGCTCCTGGCCGACGAGCCGAACATCCGCGAGACCATCGCCTTCCCGCTCAACGGCAACGCCCAGGACCTCCTGATGGGCGCCCCGACGGAGCTCGACGAGGCCCGCCTGCGCGAGCTGAACATCCAGCTCCGCAAGCCCGTCGAGACGAAGGTCGTCGAGAAGCCCACGGACGAGCGCCCGATCACGGACGCGGTCCACCCGGACGCGGCGCGGTAACCCGTTCTTCGAACGAATGAAGGCCCGGGATCTTCGGATCCCGGGCCTTTGTCATCCGCCGCTCCAGATGCTTCCCGTGCCGTACGGTTGATGTGACGTTCGGCAACCGGGGGGATGCGATGAGCGATGTGGTGACGCCTGCGGACGACGAGGACGGCTCGGGGGACGCCGGGGGCACGGGGGGTCGTAGAAGCAGCAGGACGAGGAAGGCGGCCGAGCTGGCCGCTGTCGTCTCCGCGGTGACCGCGCTGGCGGCCTTGGTGTTCGGGCTGTTGGGGGTGATCGGCACCGGTGGCGCGGCGGGTGAAGGCCGCGATGCCGGATCCGGGCCGTCGACCGGGGAGGCCGCACCACCGGCCGAGAGCCCGTCGGCCAGTACGACCGGGACCCCACCCATCTCTTCGGCGCCACCCGCAGCGACCCGTACTCCCTCGCCCTCCCCGACCTCCGCACCCCCTCCTTTGCCACGAGGCTGGCACGTCGTCAGGTCGAAGGCGCTCCGCGTCGAGGTCGCCGTCCCTGACGGCTGGAAGCTCGCTACGGACACCGCGCTGCAGTCCACCTGGGTCTCTCCCGACGACCGCTACAGGATCGGCGTGAAGCGGGACGGCACCCACGGGAGCACCGCTCAGTCGGCGGCCATCGGTCAACTCGCCTGGTACCGGAAGCCGGAGGAGTCGAAGATGGAGGCCCTGCAGGCCGCGACCCACCCGGACCGACAGGGCGGCAAGCCCGCGGTGCGGCTGGAGATGGACTTCCACTGGCCGGCGAGTGCAGTCCCGTGCCACAGGACGGAGATCTTCGTCGCGGGCGAGGGCGGCCAGGTCTACCAACTCCACGTCAACGACCAGCAGTACGGCACCAAGCCGTCGGCTCTGCCTCAACTGCTCGCCACGGCACGGGCGCAGCTGCGTACGGACCTCACTGTCTGAGGGGCGGAACGGGGCAACAGCCACCGCAGGCGCCGGGTTCGGGCGCGCGGAAGGCGCGGTCGCAGACGTCGCAGTTCTGGAGCGGGTGCGGGACGGGCGGGGGTGCCTCCAGGGCGCGGAACGGTGGCAGCGGCGGGAGTTGGGCGGTGAGCCGGTGGGCCAGGAGCGCGGCCGGCCGGTGCAGACGGTCCGGTGGAAGGCCGGAGGTCAGTGCGTGCCGTACGGCGCTCGGAGGCATCTGCCGCTCCAGCCAGGCGACGACCCCGGGGGCGAGGTGTTCGGCGTCCGTGGCGGAGAGCAGGAGCCGCGGATCCTCCCGGTGGAGGCCGGCGAGCACGTCGAGGGCGGTGCGGAGGAGATCGGGGGCGGGGTAGGCGGGCTTCGGTACGGCGGGGAGGACGCGGCGGACCGGGCGTTTGGGCTTCGCGGCCGTTTCCCGCCTGGTGGCGTCGCCCTGACCTGCGTGACCCGGCTGGTTGCAGGAGACCGTACGGGTGACGATCCGGCCGCCGCTGGTGCGTTCGCACGTACGCCGTAGATAGCCGTGGGCTTCGAGTTCGCGCAGCGCGGCGGCGATCCGGGCCTTGCCTTCGGGGAAACGGGCGGCGAGGGACCGGATGTCGACGGCGGCGCCGCTGGGCAGGGACTGGATGTGCACGGCAAGCCCGATGGCGAGCAACGACAACTCGGCGTGCTGGGCGAGGTGGTTGCCGATCACCGTGAAGCGGCTGGCGTGGCGGACGTTGTCGTGAACGACACCGCCGCAGGTTCCCCGCTGCGGGTGGTTCTTGCCGCTGTTACGGGACGGGGCATGCGGGCGCACGCTAGTGTTCTGGACATCCATCAGGAAGGTCTGACTTCCTCGCTGGTAGGCCCTCGCCTCGGGATTTGCGGTCCCGGCGGGGGCCGACGCATTTCTGCGGCCGGTTGTTCTGTCGCGCTGAGCGTAGATCAGGCAACCCGCCCCGAAGCCAGTCGAGTTGGCACATTTCACCCGAGCGAGTGATCGCCCCGCCATGGGCGGGAGGGGTGGGGTTGGGCGCGGTTCTTTCTCCTCACGTTCCTTGGATCCTGGGACCGCCCCTGCCACCGGAGACCCGCCGGCGGGCCTCCGGTGTGTGGCCCTGGCGGGGCCACGGTGGCATCGCACGGACGGGTGAAGCCTCAGAATCTCCGACGCCCGAGCCTCTGGCATATGCCACGGTGCAGCCATGGCGATGACCCAAAGCACGTTCGAGGAGCTCGCGCGCCTCGGTGACCGCTTGAGCGACGCCCTGCGGCTTGAGTTCATTGACGGGAAGGTCAGGGAGAAGGCTTTGCCGGACGGCAACCACGGGCGGATCATCGAATGGCTGACCCGCCTGTGCGTTCAGGATGACGTCGGCTGGTGGCTCTACCCGGGCCAGGGGCTTCGGGTCGAGACGTACGGCAAAGGCAACGCACGCCCCGATGGACTCCTCGGACCTATCGACACCTTCGTCGGGCAGGGGGAATGGGCGAGCGCCGAGGGCGTGCTCATGGTGGTCGAGGTGACCTCGTACGACGCCGACACCGACCGACGCGACCGCGTCGAGAAGCCACGCGCGTACGCCGAGACGGGCATCCCCGTCTACCTGCTGATCGACCGCGCCCAGGGCGAGGTCAGGGTCCACTCCCAGCCCGGCGACGCAGGCCGCTACGACGTGGTCATCACCGTGACGTTCGGCAAGACGGTCACACTCCCGGACCCGGTGGGCCTGGAACTGGACACGGAACCGCTGAAGGACTGGGTGGGCTGAGGCGTAGGTCGAGTTCGGCCCATACGGTCTTGCAGGGTACGGGCCCGAGGTCGACGCCCCAGCGGTCGGCGAGGGCATCGACGAGGAGCAGGCCGCGCCCGGACTCGCCGTCCGGTGGCCGCAGGCGCGGGAGAGCGTCATCCCGAGTGTCCGTGACCTCGATGCGGAGTGTCTCTTCTTGCGCGATGAGCGCGAGTCGGAGGTTCCGGCCGGCAACGCGGCCGTGAGTGGCGGCGTTCGTGGCGAGTTCCGCGACGACGTGTTCGGCGTTCTCGACGACCCGGTACGGCAGCTCCGGCTTGGTGCGCAGCCACTCGACGGCGAGGAGACGGGCGAGGCGCGCACCGCGCGGTGTGGGGGACAGCAGGACACCGAAGTGTGGCGACTGTGACAGGAGTTGGGCGGGAGATTTCTGGTTCACGTCACCGAGCGTGGCGGCCCGCGACGACCATGAACAGTGATGAAGTCGATGCGTAGGGTGACTGTCCGGAGCTTGTCCACTGCTGTCCGGGCTGTCGGGCCCCCTTCGGCGGGTAGGGCCGTTGCGGCACGCAGGACGAAGGGAAGGGTGCGGCATGTCCGTGGATGACGGGGTGGGGCGGCTCAAGGGCGAGGCGGACGAGCCGGGCTGGGAGGTGGACCCTGACGACGACTGGGGCCTGGCCGTCGTCGCCACCGTGGGGCGGCAGTTGAGGCTGTGGCGGGAGGCGGCGGGCATGCGAGCTGCCGACTTCGGGGTGGCGGTCGGCTACGGCGAGGACATGATCTACAAGCTGGAGGGCGGGAAGCGGATCCCGCGACCCGAGTTCCTCGACAAGGCGGACGAGGTGCTGCGGGCGGACGGCATGATCACGGCGATGAAGGACGACGTGGGGAAGGTCCGGTACCCGAAGAAGGTCCGCGACCTGGCCAAGCTGGAGGCGGGCGCGGTCGAGCTCCAGCTCTACGACCCGCTCAACATCCACGGCCTGTTGCAGACGCCCGCGTACGCGCGCGGACTGCTGCTGATGCGGCGGCCGGCGTACACGCAGGACGAGGTGGAGCGGATGGTGGCCGGTCGCATGGCCCGCAAGGCCGTGTTCGAACGGGACCCGGCACCCGAACTCGGCTTCGTCCTGGAGGAGTGGACACTCCGACGCCCCTTGGGCGGCCGGGCGCTGCTGCGGGCACAGCTCGAACACCTGCTGGAAGTGGCGCAGTTGCGGAGCGTGGAGCTGCAAGTGATGCCGATGGACCGCGAGGAGCACGCGGGGGTGGACGGCGGGATCGAGGTGCTGAAGTTCGGCGACGGATCGGCGGTCGGCCGCTCTCCGGTCGTGGCCAACGGCCGACCGGTGACCGAGCGGAAGCAGCTCCGTATCCTTGAGCTGCGGTATGGCATCATCCGGGCCCAGGCTCTCACGCCCCGTGAGTCGACGGCCCTCATCGAGCAACTGCTGGGAGAGACATGATCCGCAACGCTTCGGCCGGGGACGCCTCCGAACTGGCGTGGTTCAAGAGCAGCTACAGCAGCGGCAGCGAGGGTGACTCCTGCGTCGAGGTCGCCACGACCCTCACCACCATCCACGTCCGCGACTCCAAGCTCCTCGACGGCCCCGAACTCAGCCTCACCCCGAGGGCATGGGCCGGCTTCGTCGCGTACGCGACGGGCGCCTGACGCCTGGAGAACCGGGAGTAGCCTTGCGGCGGCCGGGGCGACACGGGAATTGGTGGACGACGATCCACGTCTCCCATTCCTCTGCGGAGACCGCACAGATGACGCTGCCATCCTCCGACACCGTGACGAACTCGGTGTTGCTGGTGCCGGCACGGATTCGGGACGGAAGATCGCTTCCGATGGGGTCTCGTACATGGATCCAGCCGACCTCGTGCCCGCGTGCGACCGGAGCCAGAATAAAGAAGGTGCCGCCGTTTCCGACGAGGTGATGGGCGGCAGCCTGGGCCGCCCATTCGCGATCCAGTTGTGCGGAGGCGTCGGCTAGGGAATTACTGACAGCCGCAGTTGGTTCGACTTCGAATCCGTTTACCGCGTAGATCGCAGACATGACGTCGGGAAAGCCGTCGGGGGCCCTGCGATCGAGCACTGTCAGCCCGCTGGCCTCCAGCTTCCACCGCCATTCCGGCGTAGTTCCGTCGAGGTTTTTCCTCAAGTCGATCTCGCGATGCGTGGGGCGAATTCCTCCATGTACGCGCGGTGTTCCGCGTGGATAGCCGATTCCGGAATTTCCCCCAGGGGTGAGAGATCGACACCTCCGAGCTTTCCGCACCCGTCGAGATCCGTCAGCGCGTGAAGGAGGGCCTCCAGGGCCACGCGGGACTCCTCGTGCGGGGACAGCATGGCGATCAGGTCACCGGCGGCTCTGGCTTGAGTTTCGGTGAGGAGGTTCGCGAAGTCCTGAACGCGGTCGGCCGCCTCCGTGCGAACCGCATCGTCGAGACTCAGGAGGTCCCGGAGGAATTCGATGTAGTACTTGCCTTCCATGTGCCTCGTCTTTCAGGTCAGTGTGAGTACGGGATCGGCAGGTGGCTGGGCCATGGAATGTGAGTATCGTTCATGGCCTCCTCATTGTAGTTCGGGCTATTCTTGTTTCCGATCTGATGGTGGTAAAGATTTCCTGCCTCGTCCTGGAATTGGTGTGATATCTGGATTCGGTAGATGGGGCCGCTACGGGCATTGGGTCCGGCGTCCGGGCCGAAGTCGGCACCATGGACGCGCATACGTACCGTCTTTCCCGTGACTTCGTCCGTCCATTTCCACTTGATGCCGTGCTCGACACCGCCGGGGATCGGTCGCCATGGTTCCTGGACGGCGTCCTTCGGGATGATGCTGAGCGGGTCCGCTCCTCCTCTGAGGTCCCAGCCTCCACCCTCGATCCGGGGCGGACAGGGCCCGAGTCCGAGCGGGTCGCTCCAGGTGTGTGGGTTGTGGACGTACGTCGCCGGGTTGTCCGCAGGAGCGAGGCCCAAGGGGTCCTGGGCCAGGTACCGGGCTGATTCTGGGTCGTAGTAGCGGAAGTGGTTGTAGTGGAGGCCTGATTCCGGGTCGAAGTACTGGCCCGGGAAGCGGAGGGGGGTGTAGGCGGTGGCCGTTCGGTTCCAGGTGGTGGTGCCCCAGAGGGTGGTGCGGGTGTGCCAGGCCAACTCGCCTGATTCAGCGACGAGTTCCGTCGGTGTGCCGATCAGGTCCGTGACGATGGCGAAGAAGCGCTCGTCCGTCGAGTCCGTGCGGCGTTCCGTCTGGGCCAGGGGGCGGAGGCCCTCGTGGTCCCAGGTGAGGGTGACCTCTGCCGTCTGCTGTTCGCAGAGCGTGGGGCCGTCCCAGGTGAAGTGGACGATCTCTGACGGAGACTGCTTCGACATTCGGCGGCCCAGAGGGTCGTACGCGTAGCGCCACACCGTGCCGTCCGGGGTCGTCACCGACGTCAGGCGGTCCTCCGCGTCCCACGCGTAGCGCCAGGTGTCCGGCTTCCGGGAGAGGCGGGTCTTCTGGCGGAGGACCGTGCGGCCTTGCGCGTCGTTGTCGTAGCGGACAGCGCCGGCGTGGGTGAGGCGGGTGCCCGTGTATGTGCGAAGGCCCGTCGATTCGTGGGACGGGTGGGTCGACGGCCAGGAGGCTTCCGTCTGGTTGCCCGCCTCGTCGTAGGCGTACCGTTCCGACCAGTCCTTCGCGTGCACCGCCGTGACCCTGCCCGCCGCGTCCACGTCGAAGTGGCGCGTTCCTGAGAGCTTGTCCGTGACACCGATCAGGTTGCCGTCGGGGCGGTACGCGTATGTGCGGTGTTGGAGCTGGGTTCCCTGCGACCGTACGTCCTGTGCCGCCAGGCGGCCCCTCTCGTCGAACGACGACGTCAGCGTGACGAAGTCCGACACCGTGCGCGCCGCCTCGCGGCCCGCCGCGTCCCGGACGAAGGCCAGGCGGCGGCCCGAACTCGTCAGCTCCGTCCTGCGGCCCGCCGCGTCGTACGACCACGTGCTCGTCGAGCCGCCCGGGGTCGTACGGCCCACCCGGCGGCCCACGGCGTCGTGCCTGAAGGAGAGCGTTCGGCCGTTCACCGTCTCGGAGACGAGGCGGCCGTAGCGGTCCCTGAGGCGGGTCAGCGTCGCGTCGGGGCCCGTCGCCGTCGCCAGTTCGTCGAAGACGTCGTACTCGTACGTGGTGACCGCGCCGGCCGCGTCCTTGCGGATGACTCTGCCGAGGGCGTTGTGCTCGAAGCCGATCGTCTGGCCGAGTCCGTTCGTACGGGAGGTCTGGCGGCCCGCCGCGTTGTACGTGTACGTCAGCGTTCTGGCGTCGAAGTCCGTTTCCGAGAGCAGGCGGCCCGCGCCGTCGTACGCGTACTCCCACGTCAGGCCCTGCGGGTTGGTCACGCGCGTCAGCCGCAGGTTCGAGTCGTGGGTGAACTCGTAGCGCACGCCGTCCGGGGTCGTGCGGGACGTCAGGAGGTCGAAGTCCGTGTACGCGAAGTGGGTCGTGGCGCCCATGGCGTTCGTGTGTGTCAGGCAGTTGCCCTCGCCGTCGTACGTCCACGACTCCACCGTGCCGTCCGGGGCCGTGCGGCGGGACACCCGGCCCTCGACCGTCCACTCCAGGTGGGTTTCGGCTCCCAGGGCGTCCGTGATCCTGGTCGTGCGGCCGAACGCGTCGTGTGCGTAGTGGGTTGTCGCCCCCAGCGGGTCCGTGATCTCGGTGGGCAGGCCGCGGGGGTCGAGGACCAGGCGCGTGGTGGCGCCGAGGGGGTCCGTCACGGCCGTGAGGCCGCCCTGCTCGTCGTACGTGAAGCTCGTCGTCGCGCCCGACGGGTCCGTCACCGACGTGCGGTTGCCGCGCTCGTCGAAGGTCTGCCGGGTGACGTTGCCGTCCGTGCCGACGATGCGGGTCGGGAGGCCGAGGGGGTTGTACTCCGCCCGCGCCCGGCGGCCGTCCGGGCGCTCCAGCTCCGTCATGTGGCCGTGCTCGTCGTAGGCGGAGTGGGTGACGTTGCCCAGGGGGTCCGTGTGGGACAGGAGGTTGCCGTGGCGGTCGTACGCGAAGCGGGTGACCGCGCCCAGCGCGTCGATCTCGGCGACGCGCTGCGCGCGGTCGTTGATCAGATGACGCTGGGTGTGTCCGTAGCCGTCCGTGAAGGTCGTCAGGCGGAGACCGGTCGCCGGGTCGACATCGTCCCAGGTGAAGGTGGTTTCGAGGTGGCCGTTGGTGCCCGACTGATAGGTGCAGCGGTCCTGGTCGTCGTAGACGTAGTCGAAGCGGCTGCCGTTGGTGTCCGTCCACGAGGTGATGCGGCCCTCCGCGTCGCAGCCGAAGCGCAGCGGGCGGCCCGAGGAGTTCACCACCTCCGTCAGGTGGCCGTCGGTGTAGCCGTAGCGCAGGATCTCCTGGTCGGACCCGTCCGGTGCCGCTTCCGCGAGGTGGAGGGCGGTCACCCGGCCTTCGGCCGTGGTGAGCTTCAGGTGGTAGCCGCCGTGGTGGACGATCGAGGTCGGGGCGCCCGTCTCGTCGTGCTCGAAGGTGATCCAGCGGCCGTTGCGGTCGTCGATCTGGGCCAGGAGGGCCAGTTCGTGGGTGTGGTCGGTGAAGTGGCGGACCGTTCCCGTGTCGGGGTCGGTGATCGTGTAGCCGTCCTCCACCCGGTCCAGCGGCCACTGCCGGCCGTGGGTCGGAACGACCGGGACGCCCGGTGCCGGGTGCGGGTACGCGAGCAGGCTGCCCTCGTCGCAGCTGAAGATGACGCCCGCGGAGTCGATCTCAAGGCGTTGGTCCACCGTCGACGACCACGTCGGGCCGAACCAGCGGCCCGAGCGGCGCGAGGAGTCGAAGGTACGGCGGAAGAGGAGGGGGAGCGAGCCCGGCAGGGTGATGTCGGTCTGGGGCAGCACCATGTGGCCCGACGCGATGTCGACCGGGTCCTTCGCGCAGTCCTTCTGGCCGGTCGTCTTGCAGCTGGTGGGCGGGTCCTTCTCCTGGTCCGCCCGGGGGGTGCCGTCCGACTGCATGTGCGGTTTGTCCGGGCGCTCGGCTCTGTCCAGGCCGACCCGCAGGCCGCCCTTGATGACGCCGCCGCCCTTCGTGCCCAGGAGTTCCGGGAGGAGTCGGCCGATGAACTCGCTCGGGTCGCCCTTCGCCGCGTCCCAGGCGTTCTTCAGCGCCCGGTCCGGGTTCGCCACCGTGGAGACCAGGCCGGCGAGCGTCGTGTTGACGCCCTTGTAGTAGTCCGCCGGGTGCGTCAGGTTGTACGGGTCCGTCGGGTTCACCGAGCGGACGAAGTTGACCAGGCCCGCCGTGCCCTTGACGACGCCGCCGCCGAAGTGGGCCAGCTCGAAGCCCTGGCCCAGGGCGTGGTCCATCATGTCGAGCTTGGCCTTCTCGACGCCCGTCGGCTCCTTCGGCGCGTGGGCGAGCGCCGCGCGTACCGCCGTTCTCGCCGTCTCCCCGGCCTCGTTGCGCGCCCTGCGCGCGTCGTTCAGGATCTCCCGGGCCCGCGCCCGCTTTGACGCGCCCGGGTCGGAGAACGTGCCTGGGTGGGGCAGCGGACTGTCCCCGGTGCGGGCGGTGTTGTAGGCGTCGACCTTCTTGTTGTACGCGTCGACCGCCGACTTGG
The DNA here is from genome assembly GCF_040653315.1 of Streptomyces sp. NPDC047981. Lineage (NCBI taxonomy): Bacteria > Bacillati > Actinomycetota > Actinomycetes > Kitasatosporales > Streptomycetaceae > Streptomyces > Streptomyces sp. NPDC047981. The sequence continues at coordinate 40,345 of NZ_JBEZNQ010000018.1, forward strand.
AGTCCTTGTCGCCCTCCTTGTACAGGGCGATCGCCTCACCGGCCTTGCCCTGAGCGCTCACCACCGTCTTGGCGTACGTCTCCAGGGCCTTGGCCGCGTCCTCCATCGCGTCCGCCGCGTGCAGCCAGTCGGTGGGCAGGGTCTGGAACTTCTCCCGGAACGTGGTGGCCGCCGCGCCCCGCCAGTGCGCGGAGTCCAGCTTCTTCATCCCGCCGCCGACCAGGTCGAAGGCCTTCTGGAAGTCCCGGAGGTTCTTCGCCGTCGCGGTGATCCGGTCCGGCTTGCCGTGGATCAGCTCGTTCGCTTCCTCGCTCTGCCCGAGCTGCTGCTCCCCGACCTGCGCGCCGAGCGACGACGCCGTCTCGTCGCCCCAGTCCTCGACCGCGTCCGCCCAGTCGTGGGCACCGACCTTCTCCAGGCCCTCGCCGATCTTGTCGGTGGCGTGGTCGATGCCCTTGCCGACCAGCTCCTTGCCCTTGTCGATCCCCTTGTCGAGCCCGTCGACTATGCCGTCGCCGATCCCCCGCCAGTCGACCATCAGCGGCTCTCCCCCCACCGCGGCTGCTCGGCCTGCTCGATCGTCGCCCGGTCGGGGGCGAGGGTCTCCTTCAGCTCCTCGTCCATCACGTCACGCAGCTTCGGGTCCACCACACCCGAGTTCTCCATCGAGTCGAGCAGCGAGTCCTCGACGTCGTACGCCGTGTTCCGCCAGGTCTGCTCGACCTCCTGGTGGGCCTCGGTGAACGACTCCCGGCTGTAGTCCGCGTCGTCCCACATGTGCTGGTCACGGATGGTGTCCCAGCGCATCTGCTTGACCTCGTCCTCCGACAGGTGCGGGTTCCCGTTGAGGGAGTTCACCACGATCTTGAAGGAGTCCTTCACGTACTGCTCCTGCTCCGCGAACGAGCCCGCCGAGAGGCCGACCCCCTGCGCAAAACCGTTTCCTCGCAAGGTCAGCGCACGGACGCCCCACTCCCACCGGTCGCAGAACGTCTCGAACTCGGCCGTCAGGCCCCCGTGCCCCAGCTCAAGGCCCGACAGCGCCAGATCCGAGAACCCTCGGCCCGCCGACGCCTCGCCGATCATGCCGAGCTCCTTCAGCTCCGCATGCGCCAGATCGATGCCCTTCACGATCTCCGCGAGCGCCGCCGCCGGCGCCGCGAGTTCAGGCTCGTTCCCGCTCATCCTGGGCCCCCGTTCCCCCGAGATCCACCGCCACCCCGTCCGGGACGATCCCCGCCACCGGCGGGAACACCATCCCGTCCGCACTGCCCGCGTCCAGCGCCACGCCCCCCGGACCCGGCAGCATCGGCACCATCACGTCCAGCAGGCGTGCGCCGAGGATCGTGCGGTACGTCCACTCACGCTCCGCCTCGCCCCGCGCGACCGCGAAGCGCGCCAGCGCCTCCTCGTCCGAGAACGCGCAGATCCACCGGACTCCGCTGAAGTCCGCGGTCCACAGGCTCCCGTGCTCGTCGAACGGCACCAGGACCGCCGTGCGACGGAATTCGCCGAGCAACCGCGCAAATTCGCGGCGCGCCGCCACCGACGTGGAAGCGTCGACTTGTCCCCGTTCCGGACCGGCCGGGACTGGCGTATCCGACAATTCGTCCAGTCTCGACGCCCGTTGAGGCTTCGCTGTGCCGTCCCCGTTCTCCGTCACCCACGCATGCTGCCACGCGAGCATTTCCACGAGCAACGAACAAAAGCGCGAGGCCCGGAACCTGTCCGGTTCCGGGCCTCGCTGCATGTACTACGGGAAGGACGTCAGTCCTTCTTCGGGTCCTCCAGGCGCGGGAAGAGGATCGCGCCCTTCGTCACCGTCGTGCCCGCCGGGAGCTTGCCCCACTCGCCGGCCGACTGGACCGGCTGGGAGGCGAGGGTGCCCAGGGAGGGCTCCGCGCCCAGGGAGTCCCAGAGCTTCTGGGAGGTCTCCGGCATGATCGGGTTCAGGAGGACCGCGACGCCCCGGAGGGACTCGGCCGCCGTGTAGAGGATCGTCGCCAGGCGGGCGCGGCCCGCCTCCGACTCGTCCTTGGCGACCTTCCACGGCTCCTGCTCCGTGATGTAGCCGTTGACCTGCTTCACGAAGTCGAAGATCGCCAGGATGCCGCCCTGGAAGTCCAGCTCCTCGCCGATCTTCTGGTCGGCGGTCGCGACGGCCTTCGCCAGGCCCTCGTGGATCGCCTTCTCCGCGTCACCGTCGGCCGTCGCGGCCGGCAGGGCGCCGTCGAAGTACTTGCCGACCATCGCCGCCACGCGCGAGGCGAGGTTGCCGTAGTCGTTCGCCAGCTCGCTCGTGTAGCGGGCGGTGAAGTCCTCCCACGAGAACGAGCCGTCGCTGCCGAACGCGATCGCGCGCAGGAAGTACCAGCGGTACGCGTCCACGCCGAAGTGCGAGGTCAGGTCCTGCGGCTTGATGCCGGTCAGGTTCGACTTCGACATCTTCTCGCCGCCGACCATCAGCCAGCCGTTCGCCGCCACCTTGCCCGGCACCGGCAGACCCTGTGCCATCAGCATCGCCGGCCAGATCACCGCGTGGAAGCGCAGGATGTCCTTGCCCACGAGGTGGACGTTGGCAGGGAAGGTGTCCGCGAACTTCTCGGGGTTCTCGTTGTAGCCGACCGCCGTCGCGTAGTTCAGGAGCGCGTCGACCCACACGTAGATCACGTGCTTCTCGTCCCACGGCACCGGGACGCCCCAGTCGAAGGTCGAGCGCGAGATCGACAGGTCCTGCAGGCCCTGCTTGACGAAGTTCACGACCTCGTTGCGCGCCGACTCCGGCTGGATGAAGCCCGGGTTCGCCTCGTAGAACTCAAGGAGCTTCGGGCCGTACTCGCTCAGCTTGAAGAAGTAGTTCTCCTCCTTGAGGATCTCCACCGGCTTCTTGTGGATCGGGCACAGCTTCGTGCCGTCCTCGGCCTCGATGAGATCGCCCGGGAGCTTGTACTCCTCACAGCCCACGCAGTACGGGCCCTCGTACCCGCCCTTGTAGATCTCGTCCTTGTCGTACAGGTCCTGCACGAACTCCTGGACGCGATCCGTGTGCCGCTTCTCCGTCGTCCGGATGAAGTCGTCGTTCGCGATGTTCAGGTGCTCCCAGAGGGGCTTCCAGGCCTCCTCGACGAGCTTGTCGCACCAGGCCTGGGGCGTGACGTCGTTCGCCTCGGCCGTGCGCATGATCTTCTGACCGTGCTCGTCCGTGCCGGTGAGGTACCACACCTTCTCGCCGCGCTGACGGTGCCAGCGCGTGAGCACGTCGCCTGCGACGGTCGTGTAGGCGTGGCCCAGGTGAGGAGCGTCGTTGACGTAGTAGATGGGGGTCGAGACGTAGAACGCCTTCGCCCCCTGCTTCTCGGATCCAGTGGCCGCCATGGTCGAAATCCTAACGGGCAGTTCAAGATCCACTCACATCCATAACCGGGGGGTGAGACGGGACGGGGTGGGTGCGGGGTGGGTGTGGGAGCTCGGAGAGCTTTGCGAAACGTTGGCCGGCGTAGAACGGGACGTGGCCGTCAGCAGCGAGGAAGAGATCATGCGCGTACTTGTCGCCGAGGACGAGGAGGTCCTCGCGGAGCTCCTCGCCACCGGTCTGCGGCGGGCCGGCTTCGCCGTCGACACCGTCTACAGCGGCGACGCCGCCCTCGCCTACCTGGGCCTGCACGACTACGACGTCGTCGTCCTCGACCGCGACCTGCCCCGCGTCCACGGCGACGACGTCGCCCGCGCGCTCGTCGCCCGCTCCGCCCGGACCCGGATTCTGATGCTCACCGCTTCCGCTTCCACCGAGGAGCGGATCGAAGGGCTCGATCTCGGTGCCGACGACTACCTCGGCAAGCCCTTCGAGTTCCCCGAGCTCGTCTCCCGCGTGCGCGCCCTGCGGCGCCGCAGCGCCCGGCCCGTGCCGCCGCGCCTTGAGCGGGCGGGCGTGGCGATGGACACCGTACGGCGGGGCGTGACCCGGGACGGGCGCGTCCTCGATCTGTCCCCGAAGGAGTTCTCCGTGCTCCAGATCCTGCTGGAGGCGGACGGGGCGACCGTCTCCGCCGAGGAGCTCCTGGAGCGGGCCTGGGACGCCCACACCGACCCGTTCACCGGCGCGGTACGGGTCTGCATGAGCAAGCTGCGCGCCAAGCTCGGCGAGCCGGCGCTTATCAGGACCGTGCAGGGAGTGGGGTACGCGCTGTGACGGGAGTCCTCGAAGCGGGGTCCACCATCCGGACCCGGATCGCCCTCGTGTACGGGGGTGTCTTCGTCGTGCTCGGCGGATGCCTGCTCACCGTCGTGAACCTGCTCTCCCGCGCCGGTACGGAGGGTGAGGCGGACGCCATCGCCGCGCGGGTACGGGTGGTCGCGCCGTTCGAGACCGTCACCGCCTACCGGCTCAGCGACGACGTCAGCCGGGCCGCGGGCGAGCAGATGCTCATGTGGTCGTGCCTGGCCCTCGCCGTCATGGCGTTCTGCGCCGTCGCGGTCGGGTGGTGGACGGCCGGGCGCGTGCTGCGGCCGGTCCACGAGATGACCGCGCGTGCGCGACGCCTCTCGGAGCGGAACCTGCACGAGAGGATCGCCGCGAGCGGGCCCGACGACGAGCTGAAGGAGCTCGGAGACACGATCGACGCGCTGCTGGGCCGGCTGGAGGCCGCCTTCGACAGCCAGCGGCGGTTCATCGCGAACGCCTCCCACGAGCTGCGGACCCCGCTCGCCACACAGCGCGCCGCGATCCAGATCGGCCTCGACGACGCGAACGAGGTCAAGCAGGTGCTCCTCGACAGCAACCGGCGCAGCGAGCGCCTCATCGAGGGGCTCCTGGTGCTCGCGAGGAGCGAGCGCGGGCTTGAGGGGCGGGAGCGTGTCGAGCTGAGGGATGTCGTCGAGGAGGAGTGCGAGGCGTACGGGGTTCCGGTGGAGGGTGCGGGCGACGAGCACGCGGGTCGCGGTGCCCGAGGTGGTGCCGGATGTGTCGTGCTCGGGAGCCGTGTGCTGCTCGGGCAGCTCGTACGGAACCTCGTCGCCAACGCCGTCGCCCACAACGTGCCGGGCGGATCGGTGGAGGTGTCTGTGGACGGGGGTGTCGTGACCGTCGTGAACACGGGACCCGTCGTCGACCCGGTGGACGTACCGGGGCTCTTCGAGCCCTTCCGGCGGGGCGAGGGCCGTGACCGGATGGGGCCGGGGGCCGGGCTCGGCCTGTCGATCGTCCGCTCGATCGCGGCCGCGCATGGGGGGACCGTCAGCGCGGTCGCCCGGGGGGAGGGAGACGGCGGGGGCCTGGTGGTGACGGTGACGTTGCCCGTCTCCGTCGCCACCAGGCCCCCAGTCGCTTCCGGTCAGGCCTCCCAGGTGGAGAGCAGCCCGCGGTAGAAGTCGGCGTGGGCGGTCTCGGAGGGGGTCGCGCCGGCGAGGAAGTGGCCGGTACGGGGGGCGGTGAGCTTACGGACGTAGTCGAAGGCCTTGTTGTCCTCCTCGCCCCACGCCACGAACTGCCAGTGGATCGGGCGCTCGGCGGCCTCGGCGAGCGCCTGGGTGGCGGCCGTCTTGGACTCGGGCGCGCCGTCCGTCTGGAAGACGACGAGTGCGGGGCGGGTGGGGTCGGCCTTCTCGTGGTGGGCGAGGACCTCTTCGACGGCGCGGTGGTAGTTCGTACGGCCGAGGCGGCCGAGGCCCGCGTTGATCTCGTCGATGCGGCCGTCGATGCCGGCCGGGCGGAGTTCGGCGGTGCCGTCGATGTCCGTGGAGAAGAAGACGGCGGTGACCGTGGCGTCCTCGGTGAGGTGGGCGGCCAGCGCGACCGTCTGCTCGGCCAGGCGCTGGACGGACCCGTCCTTGAAGTACCCGCGCATCGATCCCGACCGGTCGACCACGAGGTACACGGCCGCCTGCGTCTTGACCAGCCCGCGCTCCTTGAGCACGTCACCCGCGGCGGCGTACGCGTCGAGCAGCTGCGGCGCCTCGGCCGCGACGATCCCGGCGGGGGCGGGGTCGGTGGCGGGGGTGGTGGCGGTGACCGGCTCGGGGGCGGGGACGGTGACTGCTTCGGCCTCGGGCTCGGGCTCGGGGGCGGCGGGAGCTGCGGCGGGCTCGGCCTCCGTGACGACTGCCTCGGGCTCGGGCTCCGGGGCAGGGGCGGTGACTGCCTCCGGCTCGGGCTCGGTGGCGGTGACTGCCTCCAGCTCCAGCTCCGGCTCGGGGGCGGTGACCGGCTCGGGCTCCTTGGCGACGACGGCCGCTTCCGGCTCCGCGTCGTCCGCCTCCGCGGCGACCGGCTCCGCCTCCGCCGGGGCGGCGGCTTCCTGCTCGTCGGCCTCGGCGGCGACCTCGGCCGCCTCGGGCTCGGTGACGGCGGGGGCAGCCTCGGGCTCCTCCGCCTCGGCGGCGACCGCCTCGACCTCGGCCTCCGTCGTGGCCTCAGGCGCCGCCTCGACCTCGGACTCCACCGCGGGCGTCTCCGCCTCCGCCTCCGTCGGCTCGGTGACGGCCTCAGTCACCTCGACCGGCTCGGACTGCTCCACCTCTGCGACGACGACCTCGTCCGCCTTGGCGACCTCGGCCTCGTCGGCCGCCACGGTCTCCGCGACCGGCTCCGGTGCAGCCTCGGCCTCGTCGGCCGCCACGGCCTCCGCGACCGGCTCCGCCGCCACGGTCTCCGCGACCGGCTCCGCCGCCACGGTCTCCGCGACCGGCTCCGCCGCCTCGGTCTCCGCGACCGGCTCCGGTGCAGACTCGGCCTCGACGGCCGGCTCCGTCTCCGCAGCCGCAGTCTCCTGCGCCGCCGGGCTCGACGGGCTCGCCGTCCGTGCCGCCGGGACCTTCGGGTTGTCGAAGGCGGCCGCCACCAGGTCGTCCGCCGCGCGCTGGGCCGCGTCCTTCCTCGGGGCCGCCGAAGGCACCGCGGGCGCCGACGCCTCCGCGGTCGTCGACGTCGCCGAGGCCGTCGCCGCCTCCGTGGTGGCCTTCGCCTCGGCCGACCCGGCGGTCGACCCGATGGCCGACGCGGCGCCCGACGCGGCGGCCGACGCGGTCACCGTCGCCGGGGCCGTCTCCTCCTCCGCGGCCGGGGCCGCCTGGGGCGGGACGGAGGTTGCCGGGGAATCAGCGTGCTGTTCCGCACGATCGCGTCCGAACACCTTGCGCAGCAAGCTCCGAATGCCCATGGGCGAGGCCTTTCGCATGAGTTGAGTGCGGTGAATGTCCGTACTGGGAGGAATCATCCCTGGCCAGGGCGGACACGTAAGGTTAGCGGCCCCGGGTGTGTCGCCTTCGGTGGCCCATAATCGACCCTCCCCGGCCGCCGTACGGCTCGCGCCACGCCCGTGAACGACCTCCGAACGAACCTCCGTTCCTGCCCATTCATGCACCGTTCACTTCCCCGCCTCCCCCGTGCAGATGTGTACACATAACGTCACCGCCGGACCAATTCCCGACACCATGTCGGGACCAAGGGGCGGCGCAGTATTGCGCCGGAGGAGGACCAAGTGCGCAAACTGCTGCCGCTGCTGAGCACCAACCCGCACGGAGGCGGCCGTTCCGCCCTCACCTGCCGGTTCCGCTGTGGTGACGCCTGCTTCCACGAGGTGCCCAACACCAGCGACAACGAGTACGTCGGCGACGTCATAGCCGGCGTCCTCTCCCGCCGTTCCATGATGCGCACCGCCGCCGTCGTGACCGTCGCCGCCGCGGCCGGCAGCGCCGTCGTCGGCTCCGGCAGCTCGCCGGCCGTCGCCGCCGCCCCCGAGAGCGACGCCGCCTCCGCCGCCGCCAAGGGCTTCCACCGTGTCGACGGCGCCCGCGGTCTGCGCTTCACGCCCGTCGCGCCCAACACGGCCGACAAGGTCACCGTCCCCACCGGCTACGAGCAGAACGTGGTCATCCGCTGGGGCGAGCCCATCCTCCGCGGTGCGCCGGCCTTCGACGCCGACAAGCAGACCGCCGCCGCGCAGGCCGGTCAGTTCGGCTACAACAACGACTTCCTGAGCCTGCTCCCGCTCCACGGTGAGCACGGCCGCCAGCTCCTGGTCGCCAACCACGAGTACACCGACGAAATCCTGATGTTCAAGGGCTACGACGCCGAGAACCCGACCCGCGAGCAGGTCGAGATCGCCTGGGCCGCCCACGGTCTCTCCGTCGTCGTGGTCCAGGAGGAGCGCCGCTCGGGCAAGCTCACGCCCGTCACGCGGCACTCGCTCAACCGCCGTCTCCACACCACCAGCGCGTTCGAGCTGACCGGCCCGGCCGCCGGCTCCGCGCTCGTGAAGACCTCCGCCGACCCGACCGGCCGCAAGGTCCTCGGCACGCTCAACAACTGCGCCGGTGGCACCACCCCGTGGGGCACGACGCTGCACGGCGAGGAGAACTTCAACCAGTACTTCGCCAACGGCTCCTCCGCCACCGACAAGCGCTACGGCGTCGGCACCGGTGCCTCCGAGCGCAAGTGGGAGCGGTTCGACAAGCGCTTCGACCTCAAGCAGGAGCCCAACGAGGTCCACCGCCAGGGCTGGGTCGTCGAGCTCGACCCGTACGACCCCGAGTCGACGCCGAAGAAGCGCACCGCGCTCGGCCGCTTCAAGCACGAGGCCGCGCAGCCCCGTCTCACCGCGGACGGCCGTCCGGTCGTCTACATGGGCGACGACGAGCGCTTCGACTACTTCTACAAGTTCGTCTCGTCGAAGCGGATGATGAAGGGCAACTCGCGGGCCGCCCGCGCGCACAACCTCACCCTGCTCGACGAGGGCACCCTCTACGTCGCCAAGCTGACCGGCGACAGCCCGGCGGCGCAGATCGACGGCACCGGCAAGCACCCGTCCGACGGCGAGTTCGACGGTTCCGGCGTGTGGATCCCGCTGGCCACCGGCAACGTCTCGCACGTCGAGGGCATGACCGCCGAGGAGGTGTACGTCTTCACCCGCCTCGCCGGTGACAAGGTCGGCGCGACGAAGATGGACCGCCCCGAGGACGTCGAGCCGAGCCCGCGCACGGGCCGCGTCTACGTCGCGCTCACCAACAACACCAACCGCGGCAAGACCGGTTACGCCCCGGCCGACGAGGCCAACCCGCGCAACCTGAACAAGCACGGCCAGATCCTGGAGCTCGCCGAGAACTGGGACGACCCGACCTCCGACGGCTTCGCCTGGCGCCTCTTCCTCGTCGCCGGCGACCCGAACGACCCGGCCACGTACTTCGCCGGGTACCCGAAGGACAAGGTCTCCCCGATCTCCTGCCCGGACAACGTCGCCTTCGACCCGCACGGCAACCTGTGGATCTCCACCGACGGTGCCCAGCTCGGCTCGCACGACGGCCTGTTCGGTGTGGCCACGCAGGGCGAGCGGCGCGGTGAGCTCAAGCAGTTCCTGACCGTCCCGAAGGGCGCCGAGACCTGCGGTCCGATCATCCAGGACCGCCGCGTGGTCATCGCCGTCCAGCACCCGGGCGAGCTCGACGGCGCGTCCGTCGAGAACCCGAAGTCGGAGTGGCCCGACGGACCCGGCAAGATCGTCCGTCCGTCCGTCGTCTCCGTCTGGCGCAAGGACGGCCGCGACATCGGCGTCTGAGCCGCTCGAAGCCCGGTGTGGGGGCCCCGCCCCTCACACCGGGCCGAGCCCCAGGCCCTCGCGGAAGCGGACGAACTGCTCCTCCGGTTCGCCCGTGTACGCCCACGGCACCCACGCCGCCCGGGTCCCGAGCATGGTGAGCACCTCGCGCGCCACCTCGACCTGGCCGGCGTAGCAGGCGGCGTGCGCCAGGTAGTTGAGGTCCGGCACCTCCTCGGGGGCGACCGGACCGCCCGGCTCCCGGCCGCCGATCCAGCGCTGGTGGGTGCGGCGCAGCTCGTCCACGGCCAGCTCGTGCTTCCAGTGCTGGTCGAACCCGCGCACCGGGCCCCGGCCGAGCGCCCCGTCCGCGATGTAGCGGTACTCCTCCACGCGCGCCACCTGTACCAGGATCGGCAGCGGCGAACCGGGCGGCGCCACGCCCGCCGCGTCCCGCGCGAAGTCGTACATGGCCCCGTGCGTGCCGTGCCAGCGCGCCGACAGGTACCGCATCACCTGGGCGTGCCCCTCGGTGTTGTACGGGTCCCGGTGGCGCAGCTCGTCGAACCACTGGCGCAGTTGCCTGCGGGTCACCCCGCCCTCGTACAGCCGGGCCACCGAGAGCAGCGAGACCCACGGCATCGGGTCCGCCGGTGCCGCCTCCGTCGCCCGCAGGCAGGCGTCGACGGTCGCGTCGACCCGGCCCCGGTCCACGACCGTGCCCCGGCCCGCCGCGATGGCCGTGTCGAAGATCCGTACCACCTCGGTCGCGGCCCGCAGCACCGCCGCGTCCGGGCTGTCCGGCTCGGCCGCCCGCCAGGACTCCACCGCCGAGCTGCCCGCGGCCGCGTGCGCGAGGAGCCGTATCCGGTGCGTCCGGCGCGCCCAGTCCTCGCCGGTCTCCCGCAGCAGGTCCCGGACGCCCTGCCAGCGGCCGATCACGATGTCGTTCCGTGCCACGGTGAGCGCCCGGTCGCCGAAGTCCGGGTCGAAGACGGGCGTGAAGCGCGGCGAGCGTCCCGAGCGCGCCGAGCGGCGGAGTGCGGCCATCGTCAGAAGTCCGTCGAGAGCGACTCGTCCGCCCTGCGCGCCCGCGGCGTGCTCGGTGCGAACGGTTCGGCCGCCGCCAGGGCGCGCGCCGCGTCGAGCCGCGCCGGCCGGTAGTACGCGCTGCCCCGGCGCCAGTACACGATCATCGGGACGAGGCCCACGAGCAGGCCGCCGAGGCCCACCACCCGGGCCGTCGTGGACAGTTCGCCGAGGGACTCGACGAAGGCCCACAGCATGAACACCGAGCCGAGGAGCGGCCAGACGCCGCCGACCAGGAAGTTCCGGACGGACGTCAGCAGCATCTTGCGGTACGCGACGACGGCGGCGAGGCCCGCGAGGGCGTAGTAGAACGCGATCAGGAGGCCGATCGCGGAGACCGCGTCGCGCAGGATCCGGCTCATCGAACCGGCGGCCGCCGCCGCGCAGAACATCAGCAGCGCGGCGCAGCCGACGGCGGCGATGGCGACCCACGGGGTGTTCCAGCGGCGGTGCACGGTGCCGAGCGCGGCCGGCATCGTGTGGTCGCGGCCCATCGCGAAGAGCGAGCGGGTCACCTGGATCAGGGTGGTCTCCAGGGTGGCGACCGTGGACAGGAGCACCGCCGCGACCAGGAGTTTCCCGCCGACGCCCGGCCAGATCTCCTGGCCGAGGACGGCGAGGACGTTCGCGCCGCCCTGCTCGATCTGGTCGGAGGTCAGGAGCACGTTGACCGCGACGGTGAACGCCTCGAAGAGCAGGAAGACGACGCCGACGCCGACGAGCGCGGCGAACCCGGCCGTGCGGCGGCTGTCGCGGGTCTCCTCGCTGAGGTTGCTGGTGACGTCCCAGCCCCAGTAGTAGAAGGCGGCGATCAGCGCGCCGGAGGCGAAGCCCGCCGGGCCGTCGAAGTGGCCGAAGCCGAACCAGGACCAGTCGAAGGCGGTCGCGTGCCCCCGGTGCAGCAGGGCGGCCAGGATGAACGCGACGAGGATGAGCATCTCGACGCCCGACATGAGGAGTTGGGCCCGTACGGTGAGCCGGGCGCCGCCCAGGACGACGAGCAGCATCATCAGGAACCAGCCGGCTCCGACGACGGCGGCGAGCGGGGTGTTGTCGGCGAGGGAGGGGTCGATGAGGGAGAGCGTGAGGGCGCCGGCGGGCAGCGAACCGGCGACCATGAACACGGTCGCGGAGACGACGAGGGCCCAGCCGGAGAGGAAACCGAGGAAGGGGTGGAGGGTGCGCCCCACCCAGGAGTAGCCGGCGCCCGCGTTGACGTCGATCCGCCCGAGGCGCGCGTAGGCGAGGACGATGCCGAGCATCGGTATCGCGCAGTACAGCAGGGCCGCGGGGCCCGCGAGCCCGACCGCGCCGAAGAGCACGGCCGTGGTGGCGGCCAGGGAGTAGGCGGGCGCACTGCCGGCGACGGCCATGACGACGGTGTCGAAGGTCCCGAGGACATTGGGCTGGAGCCCTCTGCCGGTAGTGCTGCGCATGGCGGATGTCCTTGGGGGGCACGGGAGCGGTGCAGGACGAAGTGACCGTGCTCGCCGGGTGAGTTCTTCCCCGGACCGCGCACGGATCAAGGTGAATCGAGCGCATCGTAGTCGCCCCGGGGGATTCCGGTAACGGCGGCATGGAGGGTTCCGTTCAGTGACCGCCGGTAAGTCCATCCGTGCGCCCCCGGCGGGGTGTTTGAGCGGATCTTGGAAGGGGAGAGTGCCGTCGGTCCACCGCGGCCCGGCCTTCCGGTTTCAGTCCTTCACCGCCGTCGCGCGGGGCGTGGCGATCGCCCGGGCGGCGCGGACCTCCTGGCGCAGCGGGGCGAGCACGCCCTCCTCGTCGCCGGTCAGCTCGGCCCGTACCTCCACCAGGACGTCCGTGCCCCGCAGCCCGTCCGCGAGCTCCCGCAACTGCTGCTCCACGGCTTCCACTTCCGCCGGGTCGGGCGGCGGCGCGCCGTGGTTCACGCGGACCCGGGCGGCGGTCGTGGCGTCGACGATCCGCTCCACGGCGACGACCAGCGGCCACCACGCGGAGGCGACGGTGCCGGTCGGCGGCGGTTCGGTCAGGGCGCGCTGGAACTCGGAGCGTACGGAGGACAGATCGCGGTACAGCTTCCGCCGGGCGCGCACGCGGGCGCCCGGGTCCTCCTCCTCGGGCGCGCAGAACGCCCGCGCCACGTACGCGGCGGTGTCGGCGACGGAGTCGGCGAGCCGGTCGCCGATGCGGCTGTGCCAGGACTCGGGCCAGAGCAGATAGCCGGCGACCAGGGCGATCCCGCAGCCGATGAGGGAGTCGTAGAGCCGCGGCAGGACCAGGTCGAAGCCCTGCCGGTTGATGAGGTCGGAGAGCAGCAGGATCACGGGGGTGATCGCCGCCGTCTGGAAGGCGTACCCCTTCGCGGAGAAGGCCGGGATCAGCCCGGCGAGCACGACCATCACCGGCACGTCCCACCAGCCGCGCGGCACCTCGGCGAGCACGAGCGCGGCGGTGACGAGGCCGACGGCGGTGCCGAAGGCGCGCAGCACGGCCCGGGAGAAGACCGAGCCGAAGTCGGGCTTCATGACGAAGGTGACGGTGAGGGCGACCCAGTACGAGCGGGGTACGTCGATGAGCGAGACCAGCGCCTGCGCGAGGCCGATGCAGAGCGCGAGCCTGAGGCCGTACCGCCAGGAGGCCTCGGAGAACAGCACGCCCCGGGCGACCCGGCGGGCCCGGACCCGCAGGGCGGCGGGGCGGCCGAGCCGGTCGTCCACGTTGTACGGGTTCGGCTCGGCGCTGTGGACGACGGTCGCCGCGTGCCGCAGGGCGTGGTCGACGGCCTTCTCGGCGGGCCTGCCCGGCCGGGGGAGGTCCAGGGCGGGGGTGCCGGTGCGGCCTTCCTCGACGGCGTCGGCGAGGTCGCGGACGGCGGCGGGGATCGCGGGCGGCAGGGGGCGGTGGAAGCGGAGGGCGGCGATGTGCGCGGCCGGGGCGGCCTCCACGAGCGGGATGACGGCGTTGAGCTGGGCGAGCAGCCGGACCAGGATCGGCGCGCGGCCGTGCTCGCGGGCGCGGCGGGCGAGGACGAGGTCGTACGCCTGGTTGAGCGAGGCGGTGACGGCCTGCCGCCGCTCCTCGTAGGCGGGTGGCGTGCCGGCGGCTTCGAGGACGTCGGCGACGGCCCGGTAGGTGCCGGCGACGGCGGTCCGCTCGGGGACGAGGCCGCGCAGCGGCCAGCCGAGCAGGGTCAGGGCGAGGACGACGGCGCCGCCGAGGGTCAGCAGGAGCGGCGGCTTCCACCAGGGGTCGGGCATCGGGAGCCCGGCGCCGACGACCGCGTTGAGGAGCAGGAGCAGCCCGGACGCGGAGGCGACCGCGCCGATCGAGGAGATCATCCCGGAGACGAGCGCGATGAGCGTGAGGACGATGACGGCCGGCCAGCCGTCGCCGTACACGAGGCTGCCGAGGGTGACGCCGAGGGCGCCGAAGAGCTGGGGGACGGCGATGTTGTGGAAGCGCATCCGGTACGCGTCGGCGGTGTCGCCGATGACCCCGGAGAGGGCGCCCATGGAGACCAGGGCGCCGTAGACGGGCTGGTCGGTGGCGAAGCCCACGGCGAGCGGCGCCGACAGGGCGATGGAGGCACGGGCGACGGCGGCCCAGGGGATCGGCGCGGGTGCGGGGCGCAGCCCTGCGGTGAGCCAGGTCGGAGGGGTGAGGCGTCCGGGGCGTGCCATGGGGTCACGGTACGCGGCTTGTGGGGGTCCGCCCGTAGTCAGGCGGTTTCACCTGCGTTGGGCTGCTTCGTTCCCGTACGGTACGGGGTCGGCGGGGGCCGGTCAGTTGCGGTAGCCCTCCACCTCCGCCGCCGGGCGGACGGCGGCCGTGTCCGGGTCCTCCCCGAACTCGCTCTTCGCGCGGCGCTGGCGCAACAGGTCCCAGCACTGGTCCAGTTGCACCTCCAGCTCGGCGAGCCGGGTCAGCTCCTCGGGGAGCAGGCCGCCCGTCCGCTGCCGCAGCGCCCGTTCCTCCTCGACGAGGCCGCCGATGTTCGCCAGGATCTGCTGGTCGTCGTGCATGTGCTCCATACAGTCCAGCGTGGCCGATCAGCGGCCCGCGTGCAGGTCGAGATCGGTCAGGACGGCCCGGTGGTCCGAGCCGGTCAGCTCCAGGAAGCGGACCTGGCGCACCCGGAAGTCGTCGCTGACCAGCACGTGGTCGATCTGCACGTACGGCGGCAGGGCCAGCTCGCGCGGCCAGGTCGGGGTCCTGGCGGCGCCCGCGAGCCGGGCCGCGTCGTGCAGCCGGCCCGTGTCGAGGACGGCCCGGAAGGCGGCGTGGTCCTGGGAGGCGTTGAAGTCGCCGGCGAGGAGCACCGGGCCGCCCGCGCGGTGCGCGGCGCCCGCGGCGTCGGCCACCCGCCCCAGCTCGGTCCGCCAGGCGTCGACCTGGCGGGGGATCGGCGGCAGCGGGTGCGCGAGCCGCAGCTCGACGTCCCGGCCGCCGATCCGGGCGGCGGCGCCCGGCATGCCCATCGCGGCCGGGATCGGGGGCCGGGCGGTCAGCGGGTACGCGCTGAGGATCACCGAGCCGGTCGAGCCCTCGCCGTCGACGACGGCCCGGTGCGGGAGGTTCGCCGACAGGGCGCCGGTGAGGGCGCGCGCGCACGCGGGGTCGCACTCGGAGACGTACAGGAGTGCGGGCCGCTCCCGCCGCGCCGCCGTGACGAGGGCGTCCGTCGCCTCGCCGAACTCGACGTTCGCGGCGAGCACCCGCAGCCGTTCCACGACGGGCCCGCGGGCGGTCGTGGTGTCCGGGCCGTACGGGAGCGTGAACCAGGCCGTGGTGAGCAGGACGAGGGCCGACCAGCCGGCCAGGAGGCGACGGCGGGCCACCAGGGCGAGCAGGGCGGCGAGCGCCGCCGGGAGGGTGAGCCAGGGCAGGAAGGACAGCAGCTGCGGTACGGGGGTCAGGGCGTCGGTGTCGAGCAGCCGGCAGCCGGTGACCAGGGACGGCACGGCCACGAGCAGACCGGCGGCCCAGGCGGCTGCTGCGCGGTGCCTGGGCCGGGAGGCCTGCGGGGCGGGGTCGGGCACGGAGGACGGCTGGGCTGCCAGGAGTTGCTCCACTCCGTCAGTGTCGCAGCGCCTGGGCGACCTCGGCCTTCGTCTCGCCCGACAGGGTGCGGTTGCTGCGCGCCGTACCGGACTTGGACTTCCCCGCCTCGACCCCGTCGATGTTCAGGACGACGGCGTCGAGCAGGTTCCCGCCGCTGTCGCGGAAGTTGACCATGACGGTGTAGTCGGCGCTCTTGTCCTGCGGGTTCGTGGCGGTGATCTCGGCGGTGGTCCGGTCGCCGTCCACCTTCGTCGGACCCGCCTTCACCTCCTCGGTGGCGTTCACCCCGTCCTTGACCTCGTTCATCTTCTCCTGGGCGGCGGAGGCCGCGGCCGAGGTCGCCGAGGAGACGATGTCGCCCGCCTTCTGCTGGGCCTCCTCGGTGCAGCCGGTCACCCCGACGAGGGCGAGGAGGGCGGCGGCGGAGGCGGCGGTGAGGACGCGGGTGCCGGTGCGAGCGCGCCGAGTGCGCCTCACACCGTGTCCTTGCCGTAGGTGTCGTCCGTGGCCAGGGCCCAGATCACGAAGATCGAGATGGCCATGGAGAACAGTGCCCACCAGGGGTGGTACGGCAGGAAGAGGAACTGGGCGATGACGTTGAGGGACGCCAGGGTGATGCCGGCGACCCTGCCCCACCCGGTGCCCTTGAGGATTCCGAAGCCCGCGAGTGCGACGACGATGCCGAGGATCAGATGGATCCAGCCCCAGCTCGTCAGGTCCCACTTGAACACGTAGTCGCCGACGCGGGTGTAGACGTCGTCCTCGGCGATCGCGGCGATGCCCTGGAGCACGTCCAGGATGCCGATGACCACCATCAGGACGCCGGCGAAGAGGGTCCCGCCGGATGCCCAGCCGGAGCCGGTGTCGGTGCTCTGTCTGCGGGGAGGTGCGGTGTTCTGGCTCATGGGCTCATGGTGCGGCGATTTCGGGTGATTCGCCACCGAACGGACCAATGGGGGCGAAAGGGTGAGGGCCGGTCGGGGGGAGCGCACCCCTCGACCGGCCCCCGCTCAGAGGGTGTCGAGGAACCCGGCGAGTGCCGCGTCGAACTCCTCCGGCCGCTCCAGATTCGGCATGTGCGCCGCCCGCTCGACGACCACGAGCGTGGAGTGCGGCAGCGCCGCGTGCATCGCCTCCGCGTCCGCGACCGGCGTGAACGCGTCGTCCCGGCCGACCACGATCAGGGCCGGTACGGAGACGGTGGTGAGCAGCGCGCGGTAGTCGGGACGCTCGGCCCGCCCGCGCAGCGCGGCCGCCGCGCCCTCCGGATTGGTGCCGAGCATCATCCGGCGCACGTGGGGCGCGGCGTGCGTGTTGTACGGCGCGACCATCCGGTCCAGGACCTCGTCGGCGTACCCCCGCATGCCCTCGCGGACCAGCCGCTCGGCCATGGCGCGGCGCCCGGCCCGGCCCTCCGCGGTCTCGGCCGCGGGGAAGGTGTCGGCGAGGACCAGACCGCGGATCCGGCCGGGGAACAGGCGGTAGCACTCCATGACGATCTGGCCGCCCATGGAGAGCCCGCCGAGGACGAACTCCTCGACGCCCAGGCGGTCGAGGAGCGCGGCGAGGTCGCCCGCGAAGACGGAGAGCGGGGTGGTGCCGGGGACGACGGTGGTGGCGCCGTAGCCGCGCAGGTCGGGGGCGACGACCCGGTGGGTGGCCGAGAAGCGCTCGATCTGGGGCCGCCACATCGAGCGGTCGAAGGGGTGGCCGTGGACCAGCACGAGCGCGGGGCCCGTGCCCTGGTCCTCGTAGCCGATGGTGATTCCGTCGATCTCTGCGGAAGGCATGCTCGGAAGGCTAGGCAGCGGCTTCTGCTCGGTGCAATGGGATCCTTTGCTCTCGGTGCAATGAGGCGCTGGTGGAGGAGGGCGGGCGATGGAGGAGTACCGGCGGATCGCCGATCTGTTCGCGCGGCGGATCGCGGACGGGCGGCTGCGTCCGGGGGACCGGCTGCCCCCGCAGCGGGTGCTCGCGCGGCGCCACCGGATCGCCAACTCCACGGCGATCCGGGTGTACGGCGAGCTGGCGCGGCGCGGCCTGGTCGTCGGTGAGGTGGGGCGCGGGACGTTCGTACGGGCGGCTCCCCCGCCGCCGGGCGCCGGGCTCGCGCTCGCCGAGCCGGCCGGCGACGCGCCCGTCGACCTCCAGCTCAACTACCCGGTGGCGGAGGGGCAGTCGGAGCTGATGGCGCGGGCGCTCGCGGCGCTCGCCCGCGCCGACGTGCTGGGCGAGCAGACCAGCCTCCCGGCGGCGGCCACCGGCACGGCGGAGGCACGGTCCGCCGCCGCGCGGGTCCTCGCGCGGCCGGGCTGGGCGCCGGACCCCGACCGGGTGCTCTTCGCGGGCAACGGCCGCCAGGCCATCGCGGCGGCGCTCTCCGCGCTCGTCCCTCCCGGCGGCGCGCTCGGTATCGAGGCGCTGACATATCCGCTGGTCAAGACGGTGGCGGAGCGGCTCGGGGTGCGGCTCGTGCCGATCGGGCTCGACGGGGAGGGGATGCGTCCCGACGCGCTGGCGGCGGCCCACCGCGCGGGCCCGCTCGCCGCCGTGTACGTCCAGCCGACCCTGCACAACCCGCTGTCCCTGACGGCGAGTCCGGGACGCAGGGCCGAACTGGCTGACGTGCTGCGGGAGTCGGGGCTCACCGCGATCGAGGACACCACCTGGGCCTTCCTCGTCCCGGACGCCCCCGCGCCGCTCGCGGCGCACGCCCCGGAGCGGGTGGTGCTCGTGGACAGCCTCTCCAAGCGCCTCGCGCCCGGCCTCACCGTCGGCCACCTGGTCGCGCCGGACGCCCCCATGGTGCAGGAGCTCGCGCGGGCGCTGCGCTCGGGGGCGTGGACGGCGGGCGGGCTCGCGCTCGCGGCGGCGACCCGGTGGGCGGCGGACGGCACGGTCGACGCGCTCGTGGCGGCGAAGCGCGCGGACGCGGCGGCCCGGCACGCGCTGATGGCGCGGCACGTGGGCGGGTACCGGATCCGTACGTCCCCGCACGCGTACTACTGCTGGTGGGAGCTGCCGGCGCCGTGGCGCGCGGAGACCTTCGTGGCCGCGGCGGCCGAGCGGGGCATCGCGCAGACCCCGGGCCCGTCCTTCGCGGTCGACGGGCGGGGCGCGGGAGGCGGCGGCCGGCCCGTACCGGGGCGCGGGCTCGCGCGGGGCGCGGCGGACGCGGTCCGCGTGGGGCTTGCCTCGCCGCCGCTGCCGGTCCTGGAGCGGGCGCTCGCGCGCCTCGCGGAGCTGGCGGAACGGGGTCCGGACGGAACGGGGTTGCCTCGCTAATCCTGGACGTCTAGTATCCAGAATATGAGGATGAACGAAGGCGTCGAGTGGGCGATGCACAGCTGCCTCAACCTGGCCTGGATCGGGCCGGAGCGGGCGGTGACGGCGGCGCGGCTCGCCGCGTACCACGAGCTGCCCGCGGCCTACCTCAACAAGCAGCTCCAGGCGCTCTCCCGGGCCGGGATCCTCAGCTCCACCTCCGGCCCCAAGGGGGGCTTCCGGCTGGCGCGACCGCTGGACCGGATCACCCTGATGGACGTCGTCGCGGCGATCGAGGGCACGGAGGAGGCCTTCCGCTGCAGCGAGATCCGGCAGCAGGGTCCGGGCGCGGGCCCCGCGGACGGATACGCCGCCGAGTGCGCGATCGCGGGTGCGATGGGGGCGGCGGAGCTGGCCTGGCGCCGGGAGCTGGCCGCCCGGACGCTGGACGGCGTACGGGAGCAGGCGGAACGTCAGGCGCCGGCGGCCCCGGACCGTATCCGCCGCTGGTTCGCGAACGTCTGAGCCGTCGTTCGGTACGGATTCGAGCCGACGCGTGGGGTGTCGGCCCTTTCTTCAGGGGGTGATTCTGGATGTTAGATGTCCAGATTAAAAAGGGCGGCGACCGCCGCACCGGCTCGGGGCCGCTGCGGGTCGGGGCGGTCACGCTCGGGATCTTCACCGTCATGACGGCCGAGTTGCTCCCGGTCGGGCTGCTCACCCCGGTCGCGGCCGACCTCGGGGTCTCCCCCGGCACGGCGGGCCTGATGGTGACCGTGCCGGGCCTGGTGGCCGCCGTGTCGGCCCCGCTGATCGCGCTGCGCGCGGCCGGATACGACCGGCGGACCGTCCTGGTCCTGCTGATGGCCCTGGTCGCCGCCGCGAACCTCGGGACCGCCCTGGCCGGGCACTTCGCGGTCGTCCTCGGCGCCCGGGCCCTGCTCGGGGTCGCCATCGGCGGCTTCTGGGCCCTCGCGGGCGGCCTCGCGCCCCGGCTCGTCCCGGCCGCCGGGGTGGGCCGGGCCACCGCCGTCATCTTCGGCGGGGTCTCGGCCGCTTCCGTGCTCGGCGTACCGGCGGCCACGGCAGCGGCGGAATGGACCGGCTGGCGAGGGGCGTTCGCCGGGACGGGGGTGGTGGCGTTGCTGGCGACGGGGGCACTGGCGGCGCTCCTGCCCGCCCTCCCGGGAGCGCCCGCCGCGCGGCGCTCCGGCGGACGGATCGCGGGGCGCGAGGGGGTGCGGATCCCCGGGCGCCGAGGGCTACGGAGCGCCGGCCGCGAGGGGGTGCGGGTCGCGGGGCGCGAGGCTGTGCGGTTCGCGGGCCGCCGGTGGGTGCGGATCCCCGGGCTGCTCGACCTGCCGCGCCGCCATGTGCCTGTGCGCGTCGGCCTCCTGCTCACCCTCCTCCTCGTGACCGGCCACTTCCTCGCGTACTCCTTCGTGCGGCCCGTCCTCGCCGAACACGCCCACGTGCCCGAGCGGTTCCTCGGGCCGCTCCTGCTCGGCTACGGGATCGCGGGCGTCGCGGGGAACTTCCTCGCCGGGCCCCGGGCCGCCCGATCCCCCGCCCGCACCCTCGCCGCCCTCGGCGCGGGACTGACCGTCGCGCTCCTGGCCCTCGCCCTCGCGGGCGGTACGCCCCCGGCGGGTGCGGCGCTGCTGATCCTGTGGGGGCTCGCGTACGGCGGGGTCTCCGTCGGGCTGCAGTCCTGGCTCATGGCCGTCGCCGCGCCCGAGGACCTGGAGACCGCGACGGCCCTGCAGGTCAGCGTCTTCTGCCTCTCCATCGCGCTCGGCGCCCTCCTCGGCGGGCTGATCACCGACGCGACCACGTTCACCGCGGTGCTCGCCACGGGCGCCGCGCTCACCCTGGCCGCCTGCCTGACGGCCGTACTCTCCGGAAGGAAGCCCTCCCGATGAGCACCGACACCACCACCGACACCACCCACGCCACGACGACCGCCACGACCGACTCCACGCCCACCGACCGGCGCACCATCACCAACCCCGCGACCCTCCACGACCCGTCGCCCTTCGGCTACAGCCACGCCGTCTCCGCCCCCGGCGAACTCGTCTTCATCGGCGGCCAGTACGCCTCCGACCGGACCGGCGCGCCCGTCCCCGGGGACTTCGCCGCCCAGGTCGAGCTGGCCTTCACCAACCTCCGGCTCGCCCTCGAAGGAGCCGGGCTCGGCTTCGAGCACGTCGTGCGCCTCGGGTCGTACATCGTCGATCACGACCTCGCCAAGCTGGAGGTGCTCGGCCAGGCGCTGCACGGCGCGTTCGGCGAGCGGCTGCCCGCGCAGACGCTGAGCGGCGTCGCCGCCCTGGCGCTGCCCGGGATGCTCTTCGAGATCGACGCGGTCGCGGTACGGCCCGCGGGCTGAGCCGCCCGGTTGCGCGGGCGGGCGCTCCGGGTGTGCCCTTGAGGGTGAGGGGGCGAGAGCGAAGGAGCGCCTGCCATGGCCGCACACGCAGCGGTACCGACGCGACGGCAGCTGAGCACCCACGGCCTGGTCCTGCCCGTGACGCTGGGCCTCGCCTACGGCATCTACGCCGCCGCCATCCAGCGCTCCGGGGGCGTCATCACCTGGGGCCAGGTCCTGCTCGGCGTGGTCTCGGGCCTCGTCCTCGCGGGGGCGGTGTACGCGGTGCGGCAGTGGGGCCACGTCCTGCCCCGCGAACTGCACGCGGCGGCCTGGGCGGTGGTCGCCGGCTGCGCGATCGGCTTCCTGTTCAGCCTGTCCGGCGCGAGCATCCTGTCCGGGGTGATCCTCGGCCTGATCGTGGCGGCGGGCACCCTCGTCACCGCCTTCTACCTCCTCTACACGCACGAGCCCTAGACCGAGCCCTGGACCGAGCCCTGGACGCGGGTCCGGCGGCAGGAGCGCCTGCGGGAGTACGCCACCGCCACGGCGGCGAGCAGCGGGGCCCAGGCCGCCAACGGCAGGTAGCAGACGAGGAAAAGGACCTCCTGGAACCCGTCCGCCACGTGGATGCCCTCCACGTCCCGCGCGATCCCCGAGACCGCCACGTAGGTGTACCAGCCCGTCAGGGCGAAGAGCCCGGCCGCCCCGCCCAGTGCGGCGGCGGTCGCGCCGCGCCGGGACACCGGCCGCCCGCCGAGCAGCGGCAGGCGGCGCGGGTAGACCTCGCCCCAGGAGCGGACCAGGCCGAGCGTCAGGAAGGCCAGCAGCTCGGCGACGACGGTCAGCACGATCTGGAAGACGTCCTGCCCGAGCGTGGGGGCGTCGACGGTGGCGACCGGCAGCCTCAGGCTCAGGGCGATCCGCCAGATCCCGGAGGGCAGGACGAGCAGCGGCACGGCATGGGCGGCGACGGCGGCCCAGCGGGGCACGTCCGGCAGCGCGTCGATCCTCAGCGGCTTCCTCAGGAGCTCCGTCAGAGGCTTCCTCGGAGTCGGAGTCGGAGTCGGAGTCGGCGTCGGCGCCGTCGGCGTCGTCGGTGAGAGCGTCATGGGCGTCAGCGTGGCGTGCGGGTGCCATCCAGGGCGTCGGCCCGACGGCCCGACCGGCTCCCCCGCGCGGCGGAGGCGGCGCTCCTCCCCGCCGCCCGACCGGCGCCGATGCCGTCCCGGACGGTGCTCCGGCCGCCCGGTCCCCCTCCGCGTACACGCGTTCCCCCTGGCATCCCGTGGGCAACCGTCGGAGACTGGTCGGAGCGGGCCCGCACCCGGCAAGGGGACCCGTATCCGGCAGCGGGAGGACAGCGCATGACCGACCTCGCCATCGAGACGGAGGGCCTGGTCAAGGTCTTCGGCACGAACCGTGCCGTCGACGGCATCGACCTCCGCGTACCGGCAGGGACGGTCTACGGCGTCCTCGGCCCCAACGGCGCCGGCAAGACCACGGCCGTCAAGATGCTCGCGACCCTGCTGCGCCCCGACGGCGGCCGGGCCCGGGTCTTCGGCAACGACGTCGTGAGGGACGCCGACACCGTGCGCGGGCGCGTCAGCCTCACCGGCCAGTACGCCTCCGTGGACGAGGACCTGACCGGCACCGAGAACCTCGTCCTGCTCGGCAGGCTCCTCGGCCACACGCGTCCGGCCGCCCGCGAGCGCTCGGCGCAGCTCCTCGAGGCCTTCGGGCTCGCGGAGGCGGCGGACAAGCAGATCAAGAACTACTCGGGCGGCATGCGGCGCCGGATCGACATCGCCGCGTCCATCCTGAACACCCCCGACCTGCTCTTCCTCGACGAGCCGACGACCGGCCTCGACCCGCGCTCGCGCAACCAGGTCTGGGACATCGTCCGGGCGGTGGTCGCCCAGGGCACCACGGTCCTGCTCACCACCCAGTACCTGGACGAGGCCGACCAGCTGGCCTCCCGGATCGCCGTCATCGACCACGGCAAGGTGATCGCGGAGGGCACGAAGGGCGAGCTGAAGGCGTCCGTGGGCTCGGGCTCGGTGCACGTACGGCTCCGGGACCCCGAGCAGCGCCCGGAGGCCGAGCGGGTCCTCAGGGAGGCGCTGAAGGCCACCGTGCAGCTCGATCAGGACCCGGTCGCGCTCACCGCCACCGTCAACGGCCACGGCACGGACCTGGGCGCCGCGGAGCAGGCCGCCCGGGCGCTGTCGGAGCTGGCGCGGGCGGGCATCACGGTCGACAACTTCGGGCTCGGCCAGCCCAGCCTCGACGAGGTGTTCCTGGCGCTGACGGACAGGAAAGGAACGGCGGCATGACCACCGTCACCACCGGCAAGGACCCGCAAGGCACCGACACCCTCGACTTCGTCGCCCCGAAGGCGGACGAGCTCGCGGCGCTGCTCGTCGGGCAGACCCGCCCGCCGCGCCCGAGCGCGCTCTCGGCGTCGCTGACCTTCGGCTGGCGGGCCATGCTGAAGATCAAGCACGTGCCGGAGCAGTTGTTCGACGTGACGGCGTTCCCGATCATGATGGTGCTGATGTACACGTACCTCTTCGGGGGCGCGCTGGCCGGTTCGGCCTCGGCGTACATCCAGTTCCTGCTGCCGGGCATCCTCGTGATGAGCGTCGTCATGATCACGATGTACACGGGTGTCTCGGTCAACACGGACATCGAGAAGGGCGTCTTCGACCGGTTCCGTACGCTGCCGATCTGGCGCCCCGCGCCGATGGTCGGCTATCTCCTCGGCGACGTGGTGCGCTATCTGATCGCCTCGGCGGTGATGCTCTCGGTCGGCATGATCATCGGCTACCGCCCGGAGGGCGGAGTGGTCGGCGTGCTGCTCGGGGTCGCGCTGCTGGTGGTCTTCTCGTTCGCGTTCTCGTGGATCTGGACCATGTTCGGGCTGCTGCTGCGCAGCGAGAAGTCGGTCATGGGCGTCAGCATGATGGTGATCTTCCCGCTGACGTTCCTGTCCAACGTCTTCGTCGACCCGAAGACGATGCCCGGCTGGCTGCAGGCCTTCGTGAACAACAGCCCGGTGACGCATCTGGCGACGGCGGTACGGGAATTGATGGCCGGGAACTGGCCGGCGGCGGACATCGCCTGGTCGCTGGGGTGGTCGGCGGCGCTGGTGGTGGTCTTCGGTGCGATCACCATGCGGCTCTACAACCGCAAGTGACCAACCGCAAGTGACCAACCGCGAGTGACCAACCGCGAGTGACCAACCACAAGTGACCACCGGCCTGGGTCACTTCCCGCGCGGGGTGATCTGCTGGACCGCCCAGCGGTTGCCGTCCGGGTCGGCGAAGTAGACGAAGGAGCCCCACGGCTGGTCGTCGATCGCGGTGACCTCGACACCCCGCCCGGACAGGTCGGCGTGGGCCGCCTCGATGTCGGAGACCACGACCTGCATGTTGTCGAGGGAGCCCGGCTTCATCTCGGTGATGCCCTTGCCGAACGCGATCGAGCAGGCGGAGCCGGGCGGGGTCATCTGGACGAAGCGGACGTCCTCGTTGACCGTCACGTCGTGGTCGGCGTGGAAGCCGACCTTCTCGTAGAAGGCCTTGGCCCGGTCGATGTCGGTGACGGGCACGCCGATCAGTTCGAGCTTGATGTCCATGAGGGCATCATGCGCCCGCTCGGCGCGCGCCGCTCCCCGAATGCGGAACTGTTCCCCGGCCGCGCGGGCTCCTCGCCCCGGACGGGCTATACGGGCTCCTCGCCCCGGACCACGACCACCGGACACGGCGCGTGCTGGGTCACATGGGTGGAGACGGAGCCCAGGACCGCCGCCTTGAAGCCCGCGTAGCCGCGGTCGCCGACGACCAGCAGGGACGCGCCCTGGGCCTGGTCGAGCAGGGCCTGGGCCGGGTTGCCGCCGACGACCGTGCGGGTGACCGTGGCCGCGACGGCCGGGGCGAGCGCCTCGGCCAGGGACTGGTCCAGGATCTCCTTCGCGAGCCGCTCCGGGTCGAACTCCGGCGGCACTCCGGGCATGAGCGTCGCCCAGGACGCCGGGTACTCCCAACTGGACACCACCTGGAGCTCGTCCCCGGTGAGGGCGGCCTGCCCGGCCGCCCACCGCAGCGCCTTGAGGGACGGTTCCGAACCGTCGACGCCCACCACGATCCTGCCGGCCATGTCGGTCTCCGTTCGCTGGATCACGCATCCGCCCCCAACGTAACAAAGACGCTCAATCCAGGCGCAGGTCGGCGAGCTGGCGCTCGAAGGGGACGACCTCGTCGTCGTCCGCCGCGCCCGCCGGGCCCCTGGCCGCGACCATGTCGGCGAGTTCGTGCCCGGCCCGGGCGATCCGGGACGGCAGGCCGTCCGTCCACTCGTCGCCGCCCGAACCCCAGTCCTCCGAGGCCGCGTAGACGGCCGTCGGGGCGACGAGGGCCCGCAGATAGGCGAAGAGCGGGCGCAGCGCGTGGTCGAGGACGAGCGAGTGCCGGGCCGTGCCGCCGGTCGCGCCGATCAGCACGGGCCTGCCGGTCAGCGCGGCCGGGTCGATCAGGTCGAAGAAGGACTTGAACAGGCCGCTGTAGGAGGCGGTGAAGACGGGCGTCACCGCGATCACCCCGTCGGCGCCGGTCACCGCGTCGATCGCGGCCTGGAGCTGCCCGGAGGGGAAGCCGGTCACGAAGTTCTTCGCGATGTCGACGGCGAGGTCGCGCAGTTCGACCACCTGGACCTCGACGACGTACTCCTGCTCGATCAGCCGCTGCTCGGCCGCCTTGGCGAGCCGGTCCGCGAGCAGCCGGGTGGAGGAGGGCGCGCTGAGTCCGGCGGACACGGCGACCAGCTTCAGGGTCTGCATGGCTCAAGCCTCCTGCTTCTGCTGCGCGGCCTGCTGGCCGGCCTTCTGCGTGGCCTTCTGCTGTACGGCGGGGTGGAGCGGGGCGGTCTCCGGGACGCCGGCGGGCCGCAGGTTGGCGAACTCCTTGCGCAGCACCGGGACGACCTCCTCGCCGAGGAGGTCGAGCTGCTCCAGGACGGTCTTCAGGGGCAGGCCGGCGTGGTCGACCAGGAAGAGCTGGCGCTGGTAGTCGCCGACGTACTCGCGGAAGGACAGGGTGCGTTCGATGACCTCCTGCGGGGAGCCGACGGTCAGCGGGGTCTCGCGGGTGAACTCCTCCAGGGAGGGGCCGTGGCCGTAGACCGGAGCGTTGTCGAAGTACGGGCGGAACTCCCGTACGGCGTCCTGGGAGTTCTTGCCGATGAAGATCTGGCCGCCGAGGCCGACGATGGCCTGCTCGGGGGTGCCGTGGCCGTAGTGGGCGTACCGCTGGCGGTAGAGGCGGACCATCTTCTCGGTGTGCTGCTTGGGCCAGAAGATGTGGTTGGCGAAGAAGCCGTCGCCGTAGTACGCGGCCTGCTCGGCGATCTCGGGGGAGCGGATCGAGCCGTGCCAGACGAACGGCGGGACGTCGTCCAGCGGGCGGGGCGTCGCGGTGAAGCCCTGGAGGGCGGTGCGGAACTTGCCCTCCCAGTCGACCACGTCCTCCCTCCACAGCCTGTGGAGGAGCGCGTAATTCTCGATGGCGAGCGGGATGCCCTGGCGGATGTCCTGGCCGAACCACGGGTAGACGGGACCGGTGTTGCCGCGCCCCATCATCAGGTCCACGCGGCCGTCGGCGAGGTGCTGGAGGGTCGCGTAGTCCTCGGCGATCTTCACCGGGTCGTTGGTGGTGATCAGCGTGGTGGAGGTGGAGAGGATCAGGTTCTCGGTCCGCGCCGCGATGTGCCCGAGGAGGGTGGTCGGGGAGGACGGGACGAAGGGCGGGTTGTGGTGCTCGCCGGTTGCGAAGACGTCGAGCCCGACCTCTTCCGCCTTGAGCGCGATGGCGACGGTGTTCTTGATCCGCTCGTGCTCGGTCTGGGTGCGGCCGGTCGTGGGGTCGGTCGTCACGTCGCCGACGGTGAAGATCCCGAACTGCATCGTGCTCACCTCTCGCTGGGGCGCCGCTCTCGGAGCCAGTAGTTGAACCTTAAACCATCACGCTCAACCGTGCACCCGGGTCCTGTATTCCGCGTGCCGCACGTTACCGGATAGTTATCCGCTTTAGCGCCCCGGATGTCGCCGGGCGGCCTCCCGTAGAGTTCGCCGACGTGAGCACCAGCACCGTTCCTCCGGCCGCGATATCCGTCGTCGGGATCGGCGCGGACGGCTGGGACGGCCTTCCCGCGCGGTCCCGCCGCGTCCTGGGCGCCGCCGAGGTCCTCATCGGAGGCGTCCGGCAGCTCGATCTGCTGCCCGCCGCCGAGTGCCAGGGCGAGCGGATCGCCTGGCCCTCGCCGCTGCGGCCCGCCGTGCCCGGCCTCCTCGCCGCCCACGAGGGCCGCGCCGTGGCCGTCCTCGCCAGCGGGGACCCCACCTTCTACGGGATCGGGCGCACCCTCGCCGAGACGGTGGGAGCCGAGCGCCTGGACGTCCTGCCGCACCCCTCCTCCGTCGCGTACGCCTGCGCCCGCCTGGGCTGGGCCGGGGAGGCCGTGGAGACGGTCTCGCTGGTGGGCCGGCCCCTCGCGGGGCTCTCCGCCGCCCTGCACGACGGCCGTCGCCTCCTCGTGCTGAGCGCGGACGGCACGACTCCGGGCGAGGTCGCGGGCCTGCTGCGGGAGAAGGGCTTCGGCGACAGCCGGATGCGGGTCCTGGAGCAGCTCGGCTCGGACCGCGAGCGGACGGTCGACGCCACGGCGGAGACCTGGCCGCAGGCGGGGCCGGTGGACGCCCTGAACGTGATCGCCCTCGACCTCGTCCGCTCCCCTGACGCGCCGCGGCTCGGCGCCGTACCCGGTCTGCCGGACGACGCGTACGAGCACGACGGCCAGCTCACCAAGCGCTACGTCCGCGCGGCGACGCTCGCCGCGCTCGCGCCCGCGCCGGGCGAGCTGCTCTGGGACATCGGCGGCGGCTCGGGCTCGATCGGCATCGAGTGGATGCGGACGCACCGCTCCTGCCGGGCGGTGGCGGTGGAGAAGTCCCCGGCGCGGGCGGCCCGGATCACGCGCAACGCCACGAGCCTGGGCGTCCCGGCGCTCCAGGTGGTGACCGCCGCGGCCCCGGACGGCCTCGCGGCCCTCCCGGCCCCCGACGCGATCTTCATCGGCGGCGGCCTGACCGCCCCGGGCCTGCTCGAAGCCTGCTGGGCGGCGCTGCCCACGGGCGGGAGGCTGGTCGCGAACACCGTGACCCTGGAGTCCGAGGCGCTGCTCGCGCGGTGGTACGGCGAGCACGGCGGGGAGCTGGTCAGGCTCGCCGTCGCCCAGGCCGTCCCGGTGGGCGGTTTCACCGGCTGGCGACAGGCGATGCCGGTCACGCAGTGGTCCGTAACGAAAGCAGGAGCTGGAGCATGACCGTCTACTTCATCGGCGCGGGCCCGGGTGCGGCCGACCTGATCACGCTGCGCGGCGCCCGTGCGCTGGCATCGTGCGGGGTGTGCCTGTACGCGGGCTCCCTGGTGCCGCGCGAGCTGCTCGCCGAGTGCCCGCCGGACGCGCGCCTGGTGGACACGGCGGACCTGGACCTGGACCGGATCGAGGCCGAGTTCGTCCGCGCCCACGAGGCGGGCCAGGACGTGGCGCGGCTGCACTCGGGCGACCCGTCGGTCTTCAGCGCGGTGGCGGAGCAGATGCGGCGCCTGGACGCGCGGGGCATCCCGTACGAGGTCGTGCCGGGAGTCCCGGCCTTCGCGGCGGCCGCGGCGGCGCTCAAGCGGGAGCTGACGGTCCCGACGGTGGGCCAGACGGTGATCCTGACCCGGATCGCCCAGCAGGCGACCCCGATGCCGGAGGGCGAGGACCTGGCGACCCTCGGCCGCAGCGGCGCCCTGCTCGTCCTCCACCTGGCGGCCCGCTACGTCGACCGGGTCGTCGCCGAGCTGACCCCGCACTACGGCACGGACTGCCCGGCGGCGGTCGTGGCGATGGCCAGCCGCCCGGACGAGGTCGTGCTGCGGGGCACCCTGGCGGACATCGCCGAACAGACGAAGGCGGCCGGCATCACGAAGACGGCGGTCATCCTGGTCGGCCGCACCCTCGCGGCCTCCCAGTTCCGCGACAGCCACCTCTACGACCCGGCCCGCGACCGCCACACCTGCTGACGCCGGAGCGGACACACGAAGGCCGGGCCCCGCGAGGGACCCGGCCTTCGTTCGGTCATCGCCACAGCTCAGGCGTTGGGCCGCTTGCCGTGGTTGGCCTTCTTCTTCTTACGGGCCCGCCTCTTGTTGCCGCGCTTCGCCATGGGACTCCCTCTCCAACGGGGTTTTGTCCAGGTAAGCCTAGATTCGGGAAGCGGGGGCCGCATCCGGTGGCAGGCGGCTCCCGGAGCCCTCGGGGAGCCCTCCGGGAGCGCCCTGCGGGCTCAGGCCGCCCGCGAAGGCCCAGCCGGGGACGAGCGGCCGACGACCGTGCCCGCGCGGTCGATGCAGATGACGTCCACCGTGACCGGGGCGCCGCGCAGGACCGTGAGGGACTCGTCGCGGGCCCGGGCGGCGACCAGGTCGCCGAGGGGGACGCCGGCGGACTCGCAGAGGCGCAGGGCCGCGAGGCCCGTGTTGGCCGCCGCGATCTCCCCGGCCAGGGCGTCGCTCGCGCCGCCCGTGCGGGCCAGGTCGGCGAGGAAGGCCTTGTCGACCTGGGAGCGGGCGGAGTGGAGGTCCAGGTGGCCCGCGGCCAGCTTGGAGAGCTTGGCGAAGCCGCCGCAGATCGTCAGGCGGTCCACGGGGTGGCGGCGGATGTACTTCAGGACCGCGCCCGCGAAGTCGCCCATGTCGAGCAGGGCGATCTCCGGCAGGTCGTAGAGCGTCGTCACCGTCCTCTCCGAGGTGGAGCCGGTGCAGCCCGCCACGTGGCTCAGGCCCGCCGCGCGGGCCACGTCCACGCCCCGGCGGATCGAGTCGATCCACGCCGAGCAGGAGTACGGCACGACCACGCCCGTCGTGCCCAGGATCGACAGGCCGCCCAGGATCCCGATCCGCGGGTTCCACGTCGAGCGGGCGATCTCCTCGCCGTGGTCCACGGAGACCGTGATCTCCACGTCGCCGCCGCCCCCGTGCGCCGCCGCCACCTCCGCCACGTGGTCGCGCATCATCTGGCGCGGGACCGGGTTGATCGCCGGCTCGCCGACCTCCAGGGGCAGGCCCGGCAGCGTGACCGTACCGACGCCGGGACCGGCCCGGAAGACCACACCGGAGCCGGCCGGCAGGAGCCGTACCGTCGAGCGGATCAGCGCGCCGTGCGTGACGTCCGGGTCGTCGCCCGCGTCCTTCACGACCGCCGCCATCGCCGCTCCGCCGGTCAGCTCCTCCGCCGCGAGCGCGAACGCGGGCCGCTGGCCCTTCGGCAGCGTGATCGTCACCGGGTCGGGGAAGTCGCCGGTGAGCAGCGCCGTGTACGCGGCCGTCGTCGCCGCCGTCGCGCAGGCACCGGTCGTCCAGCCGGGCCGCAGACCGGTGTGCTTGAGTTGGGCGTCTCGCCCGCCGCCCGCACTCACGAAGGGACCCCCGTGACTCCCATGACTCCCGTGGCTCCCGTGCACGTACTCATTCTCGGCGGGACCAGCGAGGCCCGCGCCCTCGCCGAGCGCCTGCACGGCACGGACGGCGGCACCGTACGCGTCACCAGCTCCCTCGCCGGCCGCGTCGCCGCGCCCCGGCTGCCCGCCGGTGAGGTCCGGATCGGCGGGTTCGGCGGCGTGGACGGGCTCGTGGCCTGGGTGCGCGAGCACCACGTGGACGCGGTCATCGACGCCACCCATCCCTTCGCGGAGACCATCAGCTTCAACGCGGCCGGGGCGGCCGCCACCGCCCATGTTCCCCTGCTGGCCCTGCGCCGCCCCGGCTGGGTCCCGGAGGCCGGGGACGACTGGCACCCGGTCGGCTCCCTGGCCGAGGCCGCGCGGGCCCTGGACCGGCTGGGGGACCGGGTGTTCCTGACGACAGGCCGCATGGGGCTCGCCGCCTTCGCCGACCGCCCCGAGTGGTTCCTGGTCCGCTCCGTCGACGCGCCCGAGCCGCCGATGCCCGCCCGCACCGAAGTCCTCCTGGACCGGGGCCCGTTCACGCTGGAGGGCGAGCGGGAGCTGCTGCGCCGCCACCGCGTCGACGTCCTCGTCACCAAGGACAGCGGCGGCGCCGCGACCGCCCCCAAGCTCCGCGCCGCCCGCGAGGCCGGCGTCCCGGTGGTCGTCGTCCGCCGCCCGCCCGTCCCTGAGGGCGTGGAAACGGCCGCCTCCGTCACGGAGGCCGCCGCTTGGGTCCGTGTGCGTGCCGAGGCCTGACCTGACGCGTCAGGCCTCCGGGTAGCGCCGGGGCGTCCAGGTGATCGTGCGGCCGTCGGCGCGCTCCACCGCCCGTGTCTGCGACGAGCCGATCAGCAGCAGCGTGCGCATGTCGACCTCGCTCGGCTCCAGCGTCTTCAGGGTCACCACCCGCACCGACTGCTCCGGGCCGCCGACGTCCCGCGCGACGACCACCGGCGTCTCGGGCGAGCGGAGTTCGAGCAGCAGCTCACGGGCGGCCGCCACCTGGTGCGTACGGGACTTGGAGCCCGGGTTGTACAGCGCCAGGACCAGGTCCGCCTCGGCCGCCGCGCGCAGCCGGGCGGCGATGACCTCCCAGGGCTTGAGCCGGTCGGAGAGCGAGATCGTGGCGTAGTCGTGGCCGAGCGGGGCGCCCGCGGCGGCAGCCGCCGCGTTCGCGGCCGTCACCCCCGGCAGGACCCGCACCGGGACGTCCGCGTACCGCTCCTCGGAGGCGACCTCCAGGACCGCCGTCGCCATGGCGAAGACGCCCGGGTCGCCGCCCGAGACGACCGCGACCCGGTGCCCGCGCCGGGCCAGGTCGAGCGCGAACTCGGCGCGTTCGGACTCGACCTTGTTGTCCGAGCCGTGCCGCCGCTGCCCGGGGCGCAGCACCGGGACCCGGTCGAGGTAGGTGGTGTAGCCGACGAGGTCGTCGGCGTTGACGAGCGCGCCGCGCGACTCGGGCGTCAGCCAGGGCGCGCCCGCCGGTCCCGTGCCGACGACGACGACCTCGCCCCGCTCCCGTGCCGGCGGGGCCTGGTCGATCCGGGAGGGCAGCACGGCGACCGAGAAGTACGGGACCGTCTCCGGGTCCACGTCCGCCAGGGTCCCGGTCCGCTCGCCCGCCATGAACGCCCGCTCCACGTACCGCGCGTCCTCCAGCCGGCCCGCCCGCTCCAGGGCGCGCCGCACGGTCGGGAACGTCCGGCCGAGCTTCATCACGACCGCCGAGTCGGTGCCCGCGAGCCGGGCCGTCAGCTCGTCCTCCGGCAGGGTGCCGGGGACGATCGTCAGGACCTCCTCGGCCTCGCACAGCGGCTCCCCGAGCCGGGCGGCGGCGGCGCTCACCGAGGTCACCCCGGGGATGACGGTGGTGTCGTAGCGGTCCGCGAGCCGCTTGTGCATGTGCTGGTACGAGCCGTAGAAGAGCGGGTCGCCCTCGGCGAGCACGGCGACCGTGCGGCCGGCGTCCAGGTGCGCGGCGAGCCGGGCGGCGGCCTGCTCGTAGAAGTCGTCGAGCGCGCCGCGGTAGCCGCCGGGGTGGTCCGTGGTCTCGACCGTGAGCGGGTACATCAGCCGCTCCTCGATGTGGTCGGCCCGGATGTGCTCGGCCGCTATCGAGCGGGCGATGGACCGGCCGTGCCGGGCCGAGTGGTACGCGATCACGTCGGCGGCGGCGATGGCCTTGACCGCGGCGAGCGTGAGCAGCTCCGGGTCGCCGGGCCCGAGGCCGACCCCGTACAGCTTTCCTGTGGTGGGCGTGCCGGGGGTGCTCATGCCTGGATCTCCGCTTCGTGGGCGAGGGCGTTGATCGCCGCGGCGGTCATGGCGCTGCCGCCGCGCCGGCCGCGGACGACGAGGTAGTCGAGGCCGAGGGTCTGGGCCGCCAGGGCGTCCTTGGACTCGGCGGCGCCGATGAAGCCGACGGGTATGCCGAGGACGGCGGCGGGCTTCCCGGCGCCCTTGGCGACCATCTCCAGGAGGTGGAAGAGCGCGGTGGGCGCGTTGCCGATGGCGACGACGGAACCTTCGAGGCGGTCGCGCCAGAGTTCGAGGGCGGCGGCGCTGCGGGTGGTGCCGAGTTCGGCGGCGAGCGCGGGCACGGACGGGTCGGAGAGCGTGCAGACGACCTCGTTGTCGGCGGGCAGCCGCCTGCGGGTGACACCGCTGGCGACCATCTGCGCGTCGCAGAGGATCGGCGCGCCCGCGCGCAGGGCGGCGCGGGCCCGGGAGACGACCTGCGGGGAGTACGCGAGGTCGGCGACCAGGTCGGTCATGCCGCAGGCGTGGATCATGCGGACGGCGACCTGGGCGACGTCGGCGGGCAGACCCGCGAGGTCCGCCTCGGCGCGGATCGTGGCAAAGGACTGGCGGTAGATCTCCGTGCCGTCCTTCTCGTAGTCGAACATCCTGCTGCTCTCGCTCATCTCGTGGTTGCTGTGGGGACGCGGGCCGCCGCGACGGCGTCGGGCAGGGCGGTACGGGGGGTGGGGACGCCGTCGACCAGGTACGCGCCGTCGCCGGTGGCGAGGACGTCGACCCAGGCGCCGTGCGGGTGGCCGCAGCGCCGCTCGCACCCGGAGAAGTACACGGGCAGCCCGCCGGGGCCGTGGCCGCTGCCCGGGGTGGCGTCGGCGCGCACGTCCGCGAGGGACTTCGCGCAGCCGGGGCGCCCGGTGCAGGCGCCGACCCCGGCCCAGGGAGAGCGGGGGTCGGTGACGAGACCGTGGGCGTCGAGCTCGCGCAGCCGGGCCGCGACGGCGCCCGGGTCGGCGAGGCCGGTGACGACGGCCCCGCGCCAGGGCGTGAGCCGCACCTCGCCGCCGCTCGCGGCGAGCGCCCGCAACTGGTCGGCGGTCAGCCGCCCGAGGGGCGCGAGTACGTGGAGGGCCTGGTCGCCGAGGGGCCCGGGGGCGGGCGGCCCGGCGGGTGGAGGGTCCATGGCCGGTAGGGGCTCGGTGACCGTTCCGGGCGCGGGCTCGGCGGCCGTCGCGGGCTTGGGATGGGCGCCCGTCCCCCCGGACTCGGGCTCGGCGGCCGTCGCGGGCTCCGCCGGGACCGCCGGGACCGCCATGACCGCCGGGACCGCCGGGACCGCCGGGACCGCCATGACCGCCGGGAGCACAGGGACCGTCGGGAGCGCAGGGATCGCCGGGACCGCCATGACCGCCGTGATCCCGGCGCCCGCGAGCGCGCCGGGCAGGTCCGGGGCGTGCCCCTCGGGCAGCTCCCGTACGCGCCAGGCGCCGTTCCCGGCGGTGCGGGCGGCGGCCAGGAAGGCCCCGGCGGCGGCGAGCGCGGCCCGGGGCGCGTCGGCGGCGCCGACCCGGACGTCCTGGCCCCCCACCCGTACCCGTACCGACGGGCCTTCTGCGATCAACGTCACATCTCCGCCGAGCCCCGCCACATCGCCCCGCCCGTCGTCCAGGGCGAAGAGGAACCGGCCGGACAGGGCCGCCGTCCACGGCCGGGCGCACAGCAGCGCGTCCAGTTCGCGGGCCCACAACTGCACGTCTCCGTGGCCGAGTCCGTCGAGTCCGGCCGCCGGGGAGGCCACGATGTTCCGGACCCGCTCATGGGTCTCGGAGGGCAGCAGTCCGGCGCCCGAGAGCCGCTCGGCCAGCGCCGCGCCACAGGCCTCGCCGAGCCCGCGCAGCTCCACGTTCCCCCGGGACGTGACACTGACCCGCCCGTCCCCGAGCTCCTCGGCCACCGAGGCCAGAACCAGTACCTGATGAGTCGTCAACAACCCTGCGGGCAGCCGCAGTCGGGCCAGACGTCCGTCGTCGGCGGCGTGCAGTCGAAGCGCCCCGGGGCAGGCGTCACCACGGTCCCGTACGGGCGGTTCGCCCGGGTTGGGACGTGCGGGTGGGGTGGGCGGCATGGCGGCGAGCATACCCACGACGCCGACGGGCCAGACCGGCCCGGCGGACGCACGATCTACTATGCAGATCGGCATGGGGTCCCAGGACCCCGGGGAGGAAGCCCGGTGAGAATCCGGCGCGGTCCCGCCACTGTGAGCCGGGCCCCGCAAGGGTCCCGGTGAGTCAGGAACTCCCTTCCCCAAGCTCTCGGCTTCGCTCGAGCAGGGGAGGCCCCAACCCACACGACCACCCGGGGCGCGGACAACCCCGAGGAAGGCCTGCGCACGCATGCGAATTCTGTTGCTGTCGCACTCCGACACCGACCTGCTCAGCGCCCGCGCGGCCGGCGGCCCGGTCGCCTACCGGTTCGCCAACCCCTCCCGGCTCGCCCCGGACGACCTGCCCGGGCTCCTCGACGAGGCCGACCTCGTCGTCGTCCGCCTCCTCGGCGGGCTGCGGGCGTGGGAGGAGGGCCTGACGGCCGTGCGCGCGGCCGGGAAGCCGGTCGTCGTGCTCTCCGGCGAACAGGCCCCCGACGCCCAGCTCATGGAGGCCTCCACCGTCCCCGTCGGCGTCGCCACCGAGGCCCACGCCTACCTCGCGCACGGCGGCCCGGCCAACCTGGAGCAGCTGGCCCGGTTCCTCGCCGACACCCTGCTGCTGACCGGCCACGGCTTCGAGGCCCCGGCCGCCGCGCCCACCTGGGGCCCGCTGGAGCGCACGGCCCGGACGACCGAGGGCCCGACCATCGCGGTGCTCTACTACCGCGCCCACCACATGAGCGGGAACACCGCCTTCGTCGACGCCCTCTGCTCGGCGATCGAGGACGCGGGCGCCCGCCCCCTGCCGCTCTACGTGGCCTCCCTGCGCGCCCCCGAGCCCGAGCTGATCGAGACGCTGAAGCGCGCGGACGCGATCGTCACCACCGTCCTCGCCGCCGGTGGCACGAAGCCGGCCGAGGCACAGGCGGGCGGCGACGAGGACGCCTGGGACGCGGGCGCGCTCGCCGCCCTCGACGTGCCGATCCTGCAGGCGCTCTGCCTCACCGGCTCGCGGGCCGCCTGGGAGGAGAACGACGAGGGGCTCTCCCCGCTGGACGCCGCCAGCCAGGTCGCCGTGCCCGAGTTCGACGGCCGCCTGATCACCGTGCCGTTCTCCTTCAAGGAGATCGACGAGGACGGGCTCCCCGCGTACGTCGCCGATGCCGAGCGGGCCTCCCGCGTCGCCGGGATCGCGGTCCGCCACGCCCGGCTGCGGCACATCCCGAACGCGGAGAAGAAGCTCGCGCTCGTCCTCTCCGCGTACCCGACGAAGCACTCCCGGATCGGCAACGCGGTCGGCCTGGACACCCCCGCCTCCGCCGTCGCGCTGCTGCGGCGGCTGATCGCCGAGGGGTACGACTTCGGGGCCGAGGCCGACATCCCGGGGATCGTCTCCGGCGACGGCGACGAGCTGATCTACGCCCTGATCGAGGCAGGCGGCCACGACCAGGACTGGCTGACCGAGGAGCAGCTGGCCAAGAACCCGGTCCGCATCCCGGCCGCCGACTACAAGCGCTGGTACGCGCAGCTCCCGGCCGAGCTGCGGGAGGCCGTGGAGGAGCACTGGGGCCCCGCGCCCGGCGAGATGTTCCTCGACCGCTCCCGCAACCCGGAGGGCGACATCGTCCTCGCCGCGCTGCGGCGCGGGAACCTGCTGATCCTCATCCAGCCGCCGCGCGGCTTCGGCGAGAACCCGATCGCGATCTACCACGACCCCGATCTCCCGCCGTCCCACCACTACTTGGCCGCCTACCGCTGGATCGCGGCGCGCGCCGAGGACGGCGGCTTCGGGGCGGACGCCATGGTCCACCTCGGCAAGCACGGCAACCTGGAGTGGCTGCCCGGCAAGAACGCCGGCCTGTCGGCCGCGTGCGGCCCGGACGCGGCGCTCGGTGACATCCCGCTGGTCTACCCGTTCCTCGTCAACGACCCGGGTGAGGGCACGCAGGCCAAGCGGCGCGTGCACGCCACGCTCGTCGACCACCTGGTGCCGCCGATGGCCCGCGCCGACTCGTACGGCGACATCGCGCGCCTGGAGCAGCTGCTCGACGAGTACGCGCAGATCTCCTCCATGGACCCCTCGAAGCTGCCGGCGATCCGGGCGCAGATCTGGACGCTGATCCAGGCGGCCAAGCTCGACCACGACCTGGGCATGGAGGACCGTCCCGAGGACGACGGCTTCGACGACTTCCTGCTGCACGTCGACGGCTGGCTCTGCGAGGTCAAGGACGCTCAGATCCGCGACGGTCTGCACGTGCTCGGCGGGGCGCCGACCGGGCCCGAGCGGGTCAACCTGGTCCTGTCGATCCTGCGCGCCCGGCAGATCTGGGGCGGTACGCAGGCCCTGCCGGGTCTGCGCGAGGCGCTCGGCCTGGACGAGTCGGCCGCGACCCGGACCACCGCCGACGAGGCGGAGGCGACGGCGCGCGCGCTCGTCGAGGCGATGGAGGCCGCCGACTGGTCCGTGGACGCGGTCGCGGGCGTCGCCGCCGCGCACGGCCCGGACGTGGCCGCCGTGCTCCGGTTCGCCGCCGAGCAGGTCGTCCCGCGCCTGGCCGCGACGACCGACGAACTCGCGCACGCCGTGCACGCGCTGAACGGCGGCTTCGTCCCGGCCGGCCCCTCGGGTTCTCCGCTCCGGGGCCTGGTCAACGTGCTGCCGACGGGCCGGAACTTCTACTCCGTCGACCCCAAGGCCGTCCCCTCCCGTCTTGCCTGGGAGACCGGCCAGGCGCTCGCCGACTCGCTCCTGTCGCGCTACCGCGCCGACAACGGCGAGTGGCCCACCTCCGTCGGGCTCTCCCTCTGGGGTACGAGCGCGATGCGCACGGCCGGTGACGACGTCGCCGAGGCGCTCGCCCTCCTGGGCGTCCGCCCCACCTGGGACGACGCCTCGCGCCGGGTGAACGGCCTGGAACCGGTCCCGCTCGCCGAGCTGGGCCGCCCGCGCATCGACGTCACGCTGCGCATCTCGGGCTTCTTCCGGGACGCGTTCCCGCACGTCATCGGGGTCCTCGACGACGCCGTACGGCTGGCCGCCGGGCTCGACGAGCCGGCCGCGGACAACTACGTACGGGCGCACGCGCAGGCGGACCTCGCCGAGCACGGCGACGAGCGGCGCGCGACCACCCGGATCTTCGGCTCGCGGCCCGGCACCTACGGCGCGGGCATCCTCCAGCTGATCGACTCGCGCGACTGGCGGACGGACGCGGACCTCGCCGAGGTGTACACGGTCTGGGGCGGCTACGCCTACGGCCGCGGGCTCGAAGGCCGCCCGGCGCGGGCCGAGATGGAGACGGCGTACAAGCGGATCGCGGTCGCGGCGAAGAACACGGACACCCGCGAGCACGACATCGCCGACTCCGACGACTACTTCCAGTACCACGGCGGCATGGTCGCGACCGTCCGCGCGCTCACGGGCACCGCGCCCGAGGCGTACATCGGCGACTCCACCCGCCCGGAGACCGTCCGTACCCGGACGCTGGTCGAGGAGACCTCGCGGGTCTTCCGGGCCCGCGTGGTCAACCCGAAGTGGATCGAGGCGATGCGCCGCCACGGCTACAAGGGCGCGTTCGAGCTGGCGGCGACGGTCGACTACCTCTTCGGCTACGACGCGACGACCGGGGTCGTCGCCGACTGGATGTACGACAAGCTCACCGAGACGTACGTCCTCGACCCGGAGAACCAGGCCTTCCTGAAGGAGGCCAACCCCTGGGCCCTGCACGGCATCGCGGAGCGCCTCCTGGAGGCCGAGTCGCGCGGCATGTGGGAGAAGCCGGACCCCGAGACCCTGGCCGCCCTGCGCCAGGTGTTCCTGGAGTCGGAGGGCGACCTGGAGGGCGACGACTAGGCGGTCACGACGGCTTCCGGGGTCAGTTCGAGGCGGCGGCCCCGGAAGCCGGTCCGGATCCTGCGGTCGTGGGTGACGATCACCAGGGTGCCGGGGTAGTGGGCGAGCGCGGCCTCCATCTCCTCCACCAGGCCGGGGGCGAGGTGGTTGGTCGGTTCGTCGAGGAGGAGCAGGTCCGCAGGGCGGGTGACCAGGCGGGCCAGTTCCAGCTTCCGGCGCTGTCCGGTGGACAACTCCCGTACGGGTACGGCCAGATCGGCGGCGGTGAAGAGCCCGAGCCGCAGCAGCTCGTCCTCCCGGCCCGCCCCGAAGGCCTCCGCCACGGTGCGCGGGTCGTCGGGCAGGGCGGTGTCCTGGTGGAGCGTCCCGACCCGGCGCGGGGCCGTCACCGTCCCGCTGTCCGGGGTGAGTTCGCCCGCGAGGACCTTCAGGAGGGTGGACTTTCCGGCGCCGTTGGGGCCGGTGACGAGGAGCCGCTCGCCGGGGGCCAGGTGCAGGGAGTCCAGTGCGAGGCGCCCCGCCACCCGGACGTCGGTCAGGGCGACCGCGCCGGCCGCCTCGCCCTCGAAGGCGGCGGTGAACCGCAGCGGTTCCGGGGGCGCGGCCACCGGGTTCTCGGTGAGCCGGTGCAGCCTCTCGCGGGCGGCCCGGATCCTGCTCATCGCGCCGTGCGCCCGTGACCTGGCCCGGAAGGCGCCCGCCCCGCTGAAGGCGGCCGGGGCCTTGCGCGGGATGGCGGAGAAGCGGTCGATGGTCGCGTCGGCGAGGGCCGAGTACCGGGCGAGCTCGGCCCGCCACTCCTCGTACTCCCGCTCCCAGCGGGCCCGTTCGGCGGCGCGGCCGGTCAGATAGCCGTCGTAGCCGTTGCCGTACCGGCGTACGGTCCGCAGGTCGTGGTCGACCTCCAGGACGGCGGTGGTGACGCGGTCGAGGAAGGCCCGGTCGTGGGTGACGGCGACGACGGTGCCGCGGTGTGCGCGCAGCCGCTCCTCCAGCCAGTTCACGGCCTCGTCGTCGAGGTCGTTGGTCGGCTCGTCGAGGAGGAGCAGTTCGGGGTCGGCGGCGAGGGTGGCGGCGAGCGCGAGGCGTGAGCGCTGCCCGCCGGAGAGCGTGGCGAGCGGGCGGTCCCGGTCGAGCGGCGCGCGCTCGCCGAGCTGCCGCAGCGTCGTCTCGACGCGCCGGTCGGCGTCCTGGCCGCCCCGTGCCTCGTACGCGGCGAGGAGCGCGGCGTAGCCGTCGAGGTCCCCGCTGCGGTCGAGTTCCGCCTCGGCCGCCCGGATGGCCCGCTCCAGCTCCCGTACGTCGGCGAGCGCGAGGTCGACGGCGTCGCCGACGGTCGCCGTACCCGGGAGGTCCAGGGTCTGGGCGAGGTGGCCGAGGCCGCCGGGGGCCTCGACGGCGACGGTGCCGTTG
This sequence comes from Streptomyces sp. NPDC047981, assembly GCF_040653315.1. Classification (NCBI taxonomy): domain Bacteria; kingdom Bacillati; phylum Actinomycetota; class Actinomycetes; order Kitasatosporales; family Streptomycetaceae; genus Streptomyces; species Streptomyces sp. NPDC047981. The sequence goes on from NZ_JBEZNQ010000018.1 coordinate 80,854, forward strand.
TCGGGCCGCTCCAGGCCGGCGAGGAGCCGGAGGAGGGTGGACTTGCCGGAGCCGTTGTCGCCGACGACGCCGACGCGCTCGCCGGGCCGGACGGTGAGGGAGACCCGGTCGAGGACCAGCCGGTCGTCGTAGCGCTTGGTGACGTCGGTGAGATGGACACGGAACAAGAGCGACTCCTGTCGTCGACGATCTGATCTGTGAGACGAGACGTCTCGTCTCGATGCGAAGACTGTAGGGCGCCCGGAGTGATTGCGCAAGACGCTGCGTCTCGTCTCGTCCCGTCTCGGGGGAAGTCACCGCCGGAGCGATGAGTTTCGCCTCCGCCGGCCGTCTACCCCTTCGAACCGAGAGAGACCAGAGGAGAAGGAACCATGGCCGAGATCGACACCCGCACGCTCGACGCGACCGGTGCCACCCTGAGCTACGACATCCGTCCCGGCGAGCCGACGACCGCCCCGCTGCTCCTGGTCGGTTCGCCCATGGACGCGACCGGTTTCACCACGCTGGCCTCCCACTTCACCGACCGCACCGTCGTCACCTACGACCCCAGGGGCGTCGCCCGCAGCCCCCGCACCGACGGCGCCGCCGAGACGACGCCCGCCGAGCACGCCGACGACCTGCGCCGGGTCATCGAGGCGCTCGGCACGGGCCCGGTGGACGTCTTCGCCAGCAGCGGCGGCGCGGTCAACGCGCTCGAACTCGTCGCCCGCCACGGCGACCTCGTGCGCACCCTCGTCGCGCACGAGCCGCCGGTCGTGGGGGTGCTCCCGGACCGGGAGCCGGCCCTCGCGGCCTGCGTGGACGTCCGCGAGACGTATCTGCGCGAGGGCATGGGGCCCGCGATGGCCAAGTTCATCGTCCTCACCAGCCGCAAGGGCGAGGTCCCGGCGGACTGGGCCGACGAGCCGGCGCCCTCGCCCGCCGCGTTCGGCCTGCCGGCCGAGGACGACGGCTCGCGCGACGACGCGCTGCTCGGCCAGAACATGCGCACCTGCACCGGCTACGTCCCCGACTTCGAGGCGCTCCGCGCCGCGCCTGCCCGCGTGGTCGTCGCGGTGGGCGTCGAGTCGGAGGGCGAACTCGCCCACCGCGCGGGCGTGGAGGTGGCCGCCGCCCTGGGCAGCGAGCCCGCCGTCTTCCCCAGCCACCACGGCGGCTTCCTGGGCGGCGAGTACGGCCAGCAGGGAGCCCCGACGGAGTTCGCGAAGGCCCTGCGCGAGGTGCTGGAGGGTTGAGCGGACCCTGGTCGTGTCAGGGCGTGTCCGGCGGACCCTCGGCCGGCTCGCCCAAGACCCGTACGGCGTCGATGACCAGCTCCCAGAAGCCCGGCACGTCGACCTCCATCCCCACGTCCGCGTTGGCCGGCCGGCCCGTCACCCCGTGCAGGTCCACGACCGTGGCGCCCCGGGTGTGCGTGCCGGTCAGCTCGACCGAGACCGCCGCCCGCACCAGGCTGATCAGGGACGGGTCGATCAGGTGCGCCACGGTGAGCGGATCGTGCAGAGGAGGCGTGTCGAAGCCGTACACCTCCCGGTAGGTCCCGGCGAAGTACGTCAGCAGCTGGACGCAGAGCCGGGCGAGCGGGGTGCCGAGCGCCGCGATCCGGGCGACGACCTCGGGCGTCGCCCGGGCCTGGTGCGTGGCGTTCAGCCCGATCATCGTGATCGGCAGTCCGCTGGAGAAGACGATGTCGGCGGCCTCCGGGTCGCAGAGGATGTTGAACTCCGCGGCCGGGGTGGTGTTCCCGCGTCCGGTCGAGCCGCCCATGAGCACGATCCGCTCGATCCGGGGGGTCAGCTCCGGGTGGGCGAGCAGGAACGTGGCGATGTTGCTGAGCGGCCCGGTCGGGACGAGCGTCACCGGCGCCGGGTGGGTGAGGAGGGTGTCCCGGATCAGGGTCAGCGCGTCGCGCGGGTCCTGCGGGACGTCGGGTTCGCCCTCGCCGAAGCCCGGGCCGTCGAGCCCCGAGCCGCCGTGGATGTCCGCGGCGACGCGCGGCTCCCGGTCCGGCCCGCCGCGCAGCGGCCGGTCCCGGCCGGCCGCGATCGGCACCCCGCGGATCCCGGCGACCTCGCAGACGCGGCGGGCGTTCAGCGTGGTCTTCTCGACCGTCTGGTTGCCCGCCACGGTGGTGAGGGCGAGGAGCTCGACGGCCGGGTGGGCGGCGGCGAGCAGGATGTTGAACGCGTCGTCGTGACCGGGATCGCAGTCGAGGATCACGGGTACGGGCATGGTCCCACCGTCCCACAGCCGCGGCCGGCCGTCACGGGCGCGAGGGCATGTCCCGCGCCGCCACGGCCTCGGGGCGCGGCCCCCCGACGGCCGCCATCCCCCCGGCCGCCACCCCCCGGGCGCTACCCCAGTGTCCGCACCGGCTTCCCATCGAGGAACGCCTCGATGTCCTCCACCGCCTGGCCGAAGTAGCGGCCGTAGTTGGCGCGTGTCACGTAGCCGAGGTGGGGGAGGGCCAGCACGTTGGGGAGGGTGCGCAGGGGGTCGTCCGAGGGCAGCGGTTCGGTGGTGAAGACGTCGAGGCCCGCCCCCGCGATCCAGTCCTCGCGGAGCGCCCGCAGCAGCGCGGGGCCGTCGACCAGGCCGGCCCGTGAGGTGTTGACCAGGTACGCGCTCGGGCGCATCGCCCGCAGTTCGGGCTCCCCGATCAGGTTCCTCGTGCGCTCCGAGAGGACCATGTGGAGGGAGACGAAGTCGGCGCGCTCCAGGAGTTCCCGCTTGTCCGCGGCCCGCGCGACCCCGTGTTCCGCCGCGCGCTCGTCGTCGAGGTTCGGGCTCCAGGCGACGACGTCCATCCCGAAGGCGAGCCCCACCCGCGCCACCCGGCCGCCGATCTTGCCGAGGCCGACGAGGCCGAGGGTGCGCCCTGACAGGTCCGTGCCGACGGTCGACTGCCAGGGGCCTCCCTCGCGTACCGCCCGCGCCTCGGCCGGTACGTGCCGGGCGAGGCCCAGGATCAGTGCCCAGGTCAGCTCGGCGGGCGGTTCGGAGGCGCTGGCCGTGCCGCAGACGGTGATCCCGAGCGCGGCGGCCGTCGCGAGGTCGATGGAGGCGTTGCGCATCCCCGAGGTCACCACGAGCCGGAGCCTGGGCAGCCGGTGCAGCAACGCGGCGTCGAGCGGGGTCCGCTCCCGCATGACGACGAGGATCTCGCAGTCCTCGACGGCGGCGACGAGGGCGTCCCGGTCGCTCAGGTGCTCGCGCAGCACGCGTACGTCGACGCGGTCGGCGAGCGGGGCCCAGTCGGCGGAGGAGAGGGCGACGCCCTGGAAGTCGTCGAGTACGGCGCAACGGAGCTTCATGCCCCCATGATCGCGCGGGGCCGGTGATCGTACGACAGGGGGCCCGGCCGTGCGCAGCGGTGCTGCGGCACCCGGGTGAGGGTCGGCGGCCGGTTCAGCCGGACGCCCGCCCGGAGCGACAGAAGCACCCTCTGTTCGGAGAATTGCCCTGATTTGTCACGCCGTAGGACGCGGCCGTAGGACGCAGTCGTCGGACACAGGGTGAGGGAGAGCGGCATGAGGGAGCACGGCCCCAGGGGGAACGCATGAGCTCGATGGACTTCCCCGCCGAGGTGCCCCGCCAGGTGACGCACGCCGCCGAGGCCCGCAGGCCGGCCGTGCCCACGATGACCTGGGTGACGCTCGCCCTGATGACCACCGCCTCGGTGGCCAGCCTGCGCGCCGCGCCCACCATGGCCGTCTACGGACTGGCCTGCGTCTTCCTCTACCTCGTCCCGGCGATCGTCTTCCTGCTGCCGACCGCCCTGGTCTCGGCCGAACTCGCGTCCGGCTGGAGCGGCGGTGTCTACCGCTGGGTCTCCGAGGGCCTGTCCAAGCCGCTCGGCTTCCTCGCGGTCTGGTGCCAGTTCGCGATGACGATCTTCTACTACCCGAGCCTCCTCGGGTTCGTCGCGTCGACCATCGCGTACATCATCGATCCGGCGCTCGCCTCCAGCGGCCCGTACACCGCGATCGTCATCGTGGTCCTCTACTGGACCGGAGTGTGGGTCTCCTCGCGCGGTACGAAGGCGCTGGCCGGGCTGGCCAGCTGGGGCCTGATCATCGGCACCCTGATCCCCGGCACCCTGCTCGTGGTCCTCGGCATGGTCTTCCTCGGCCAGGGCAACCCCTCCGCCGCCCCGATGACCGCCTCGCACCTGCTCCCGCAGTGGACGGGTCTGGCCAGCCTCGTCCTGATCGTCAACAACTTCCTGTCGTACTCCGGCATGGAGATGAACGCCGTCCACGTCTCCTCGCTGAAGGACCCGGGGAAGGAGTACCCGAAGTCGATGTTCCTGGCGACGGGTCTGGTGCTGCTGATCTTCATCCTCCCGGCGCTCGCGATCAGCTGGGTCGTCCCGGCCGACCAGCTCAGCCTCACCGCCGGCGTCATGCAGGCCTTCGACGCGTTCTTCTCGTACTTCAACATCGGCTGGATGACGCCGATCGCCGCCGTCATGCTGATCTCCGCGTCCCTCGCCGGCATGCTGACCTGGCTCGCCGGACCGTCGAAGGGCCTCCTGGAGATCTCCCGCCAGGAGGGCTACCTGCCCCCGTTCCTGCAGAAGCTCAACAAGTACGGCATCCAGCAGAACATCCTCGTCACCCAGGGCGTCGTGACCACCGTCATCGCCCTGGGGTACGCGCTGATCCCGAACGTCTCCAGCGTCTACTGGATCTTCTCGGTCATCACCACGCAGGTCTACCTGATCGTCTATCTGCTGATGTTCGCCGCGGCGATGCGGCTGCGGAAGACCCAGCCGGACCACCCCCGCGGATATCGGGCCCCCGCCCTCGGCGTCCTGTGCGTCGTCGGGCTGCTCGCCTCGCTCGCCGCTCTCTGCATCGGCTTCGTCCCGAGCTCGCAGTTCGGCAGCGGCAGCGTCTGGGCGTACATCGCCATCGTCGGCGGCGGCCTGATCATCCTGGGCTTCCTGATCCCCTGGGCCTTCCTGAAGTTCCGCAAGCCCAGTTGGCGCACCGCGGCCGCAGAGGAAGGAGACGCGTCATGAGCCCCACCCGCTTCGCCTCCGAGCACAAGTGGATCTACCTCGGCGCGATCGTAGTCCTGGTCGGCATGGTGATCGTCGGCCTCGTCCAGTACAGCGCCGTCCGGCGCGACAACCAGACCGCCACCAAGGCGAAGGAGCTGAGCGACCAGCTCGTGCAGGCCGGCTATCCGGCCCCCGACCAGGACACCGTCGAGCGGCTCCTCGGCACCGACGGCGGCGCCGTCTGCGACGACCCCGGCAGCGCCCTGAAGACGGCGCTCTACCGGCTCCAGCAGCTGTCCAACGGGGCCACGGGCCCCGGCCAGCGGCCGATCATCGCCGACGGCCAGGCGATCGGCGCAGAGAGGATCGTGCTCCAGGTGTACTGCCCCGACCAGGTCGACGACTTCGACGAGGCCGTCGACGACCTCAAGACCGACGACACGGTGCGCCGATGAGCACCCCGGGAACCACGGGGCAGCCCAACGGCGAACTGGAAGCCCTCCGGGCCCGGATCGCCGCCCTGGAGGCGGAGGCCGAGGCCGCGAAGGCCCGGCCGCCGCGCCACCGGCTGCGCTCCTTCTTCGCCGCCCTCCTGATCGTCCTCGGCTGCGTCCTCGCCCCGCTGGGCATCGTCGCCGCCTGGACGGCCGACGAGGTGGGCGACACCGACCGGTACGTCGCCACCGTCGCCCCGCTCGCCTCCGACCCGGACGTCCAGGCCGCCGTGGCGAACCGGGTCACCGGCGCCGTCATGGAACACATCGACCTGAACGCCATCCTGGAGGGCGTCGCCCCCGAACAGCGCCCGCTCCTCCAGAAGGCCCTCGGCCGGCTCGGGGACTCCCTGGAGGGCGCCGTCCAGAGCTTCGTCCACGAGAAGGCGCAGGAGATCGTCGCCTCGGACGCCTTCGAGACGGTCTGGACCGACGCCAACCGGGCCATCCACACCTCCGTCGTCCGCGCCCTCACCGGCAGCGGCGAAGGGGCGGTGGAGATCAAGAACGACACGGTCACGCTCGACCTCGCCCCCGTGATCGAACGGGTCAAGCAGCGCCTGATCGAGTCCGGCCTCACGGTCGCCGAGAAGATCCCCGAGGTCCACACCGACTTCACGGTCCTCAAGTCCGACGACATCGGGAAGGTCAAGACCGGCTTCCGGCTGCTCCAGCTCATGGGCCTGTGGCTGCCGGTCATCGCCGTGCTGCTCGCGGCGGCCGGCGTCCTGCTCTCGGCCCACCGCCGCCGCTCCCTGATCGCGGCGGCCCTCGGCTTCGCCGTGGCGGCGATCGTCCTCGGCGTCGGCCTGACCGTGTTCCGTACGGTCTACCTCAACGCGCTGCCCGACACCGTCTCGCAGGCCGCGGCCGGCTCCGTCTACGACGCCATGGTCCGGCTGCTGCGGACGACGATCCGGATGGTCGTGGTCCTCGGTGTCGTGCTCGCCCTCGCGGCCTGGCTCTCGGGCCCGGGCAAGTGGGCCACGGCGGTCCGCGAGATGTGGCACTCGGGCATCGCGGCGACCCGGGCGGCGGCCGACCGCGTGGGTCTGCGCACGGGCCCGGTGGGGCCGTTCGTCCGCCGCTACCGCACGTGGATCACATGGATCCTGGTGGCGGCCGCGGTCCTCGTGTACGTGTTCTGGGACCACCCGACGGGCTGGGTGGTGGTGGGCCTGGCGCTGGTGCTCCTGTTCCTCCTGGCGGTGGCGGAGTTCCTGGCGGCGGAGGAGTCGGAACCCGGCGCCGGGTCCGGGCCCCAGGGCGGACCGGGCTCCGGAGCGGGACCCGGAGCCGGACCGGAGCCCGAGCCCGAACCGGAGCAGAGCCTCAAGTAGGCGCGGTCCCCGGCCTCACCCGGGGGCCTCCCCGACCCGGACCAGGGCGAGGGTGATGTTGTCCGGCCCGCCGGCCTCCATGGCGGCCTTCCACAGTTCGAAGGCCGCCTTGCCGTCGTCGTGCACGCGGAGCAGCGCCTCGACGTCCTCCTCGGGCACCGGGTCGGTCAGGCCGTCGCTGCAGACGAGGCAGCGGTCGCCGGTGACGAGCGGGAACTCGGCGACGTGCGGGGTGACGGCCTCGTACACATGGCTGCCGCCGAGGGTCTGGGTGACGGCCGACGTGGTGCGCTGCCCGGGCGCGGGCGGGGGGCTGTCGTCCACGCTGACCTGGCGCAGGGCGTCCTGCCCGTCCTGCCCGTTCCGCCCGTCCTGCCCGGACACGTGGAAGACCTTGCTGTCGCCGACGTTGAACGACAGCAGCGACTCCGGCGGCAGCACGAGCGTGCCGGCGACCGTCGTGCCCATGGTCGCCAGCTCGGGGCGGCCCTCGGCGGCGGTGTACACGGCCCGGTTGCACATCTCCAGGGCCTCGCCGACGCTCTCGGCGCCGTCGAGCGCGGGACCGAGCGCCGCGAGCCGCCGGACCACCAGCGAGCTGGCCACCTCGCCGCCCGGCTGCCCGCCGAGCCCGTCGGCGACGGCCACGAGCAGGGGCCTGTCCAGCGGGAACAGCAGCGTCTGGGGGCTGTCGGTGACGGTCCCGCACAGGGTCCACGGCCCCACGACGAGGCTGTCCTCGTTGTGCTCGCGCATGAGCCCGGTGTGGCTCAGGGCGGTCACGGCGATGTACGGCACCACGGCCACCGCCTCCTCACGGCCCGTACGTCTCCCACCCCACCCTCACCCCCATTGTCGCCCCGGCATGCGGGGTGCGGCCCGCCGTCGCACGCTGGTCCTGAGCCGCCCGTCGGCCGGGGAAGCCGGGGACGGGCCGGGCAACGCCGAGGAAGGGACGTCCGTCGATGTACGCGAGGCTGAGCACCTACCAGGGGTCACCGGTTCCGCTGGAGGGCGACCTGGCCGCCAGGTCGGAGACGATCGTCAAGCTGGTCGAGAACCTCCCGGGGTTCCGGGGCGCGTACTACCTCGTGGAGCGGGAGACGGGCGAGGCGCGCTCGCTGACGCTGTGGGAGGACGAGGCGGCGATGGTGGCGAGCGAGGAGGAGGCGGCCCGGGTCAGGGCCGAGTCGTCCCACCGTGAGGGGCAGCGGGTGGTCTCGGTGGAGCACTTCGAGGTGGCGTTCGTCCGCCTGGCCGAGGACACGCGGACGAACACCGGCGCGTGACGAAGGAGCCCGCCCCCGGACGTCCGGTCCGGGGGCGGGCTCCTGTCTGTCGTTCCTGCCGTCGTCCTACGGGTCCCCGTCAGGCCGTGGCGCCCTGGCCCGGGTCGCCGTAGCCCGCGTCCTCGCACGGGTGCTCGTCGCCGTAGCCCATGTCCTTGCAGGGCTCCTCACGGCTGTTGGTCAGCCTGGCGGTCACGTCCTCGTGGCCGGCGTCGACGACGTACGGGCCGAAGACCGGGTCGGCGGGCAGGACATAGCCGTCGGGGACGTCCGTCTCCCGCGCGTAGTACGTGCCCTTCTCCAGGTCCTCGAAGGCGCAGACGCCCGCGGCGGTGGTGGTGCACTCGGTCCCGATGCGGGAGTCGGCGTTGATGCCGATGGTCTGGAGGCCGGTGGTGCTGTTGGTCTCCTTCCACAGCTCGAACACCGCGCCGCGCAGCGGCAGTCCGCTCTTGGCGTCGACCTTGGTGATCGTGAGCGAGCCGTCGACGGGCGGGACGGGGATCGCGGTGTTGGCGGCCTGGACGGTGACGCCCGCGGTGGCGTTCTCCGCGGTCAGGACCAGCGGCCCGAAGACGTTGGGGTCGGGCACCTGGTACCCGGAGGGGGCGCGGGTCTCCTGCCAGTAGTACGTCCCCGTCTCCACGGTCCGGACGCACAGGCCGTCGGCGCCGGTGACGCACAGCCTGCCCACCTGTGTGTCGGGGTCGTTGCCGCCGGGCTGGAGACCGGTGATGCCGTTGGTCTCCCGCCAGAGCTGGAACCAGGCGCCGCCCAGCGGGCCGCCGGTCGCCGCGTCCGTCTTGCGCACCCGCACCTCGCCCGTCGCGTTCGGGTTGTCGGCGGGGGTGTTCTCGGCCGTGACGGTCACGCCGTCGGCGGCGTTCTCCTCGGTGAGGACCAGGGGCCCGAAGACCGGGTTGGCGGGCAGGTCGTAGCCGGGCGGGGCGCCCGTCTCCTGCCAGTAGTACGTCCCGGTGGGCACGGTCCGGGAGCAGACTCCGTCGGCCGCGCCGGTCGTGCAGACGTCGCCGACGGCGGTGTCCGGGTCGGCGCCGCCGGTCTGGAGGCCGGGGATGCCGTTGGTCTCCTCCCACAGCTGGAACGTGGCCCCGCCCAGCGCGGCGCCCGTCACGGCGTCCTCCTTGACCACCTTCACGTCGCCCGTGGTGACGGGCGGGGTGTTGCCGCAGTCCGGCAGGTCCCCGTTGAAGGGGTACGCGTGGAACTCCTGGCCTCCGCCGCCCGAGGCGGCGCTGGTGTGGGTGAGCGAACCGGTGGTGAAGAAGCGGCCGTTGACGCCCGGCAGGGTCACCGTGGTGGCCGAGGACTGCTCGCCGACGAGGAAGCTGCCCTGGAACTGGCCGGTGCCGGTGAGGTTGACCGTCGTCGCGTCAGGGATGTTCCAGAGCAGCCGCTCGCGGTAGGCGTTGAGCGGGTCGGTCGCGTCGGCGATGCCGCCGCTGTAGGTGTTGAGGGTGAAGCGGGGGCCCGTGATGTTGACGAGGACGGTGGCGTTCGCCGGGATGCGGGCGAAGACGACGCCCTGCTGGCCCCCGTCCGCCTTGGTCATGTCGAAGTCGACGTTGAACACCTGGAGGGCGGAGCTGCCGTCGCCGGTGAAGCGCGTCTGCTCGCCCTCGTTGACGGCGGTGCCGGTGGGCGTGCGCGGGTTGCCGTCGACGCGGGCGTAGCAGCGGCTCGCGGTGGTCAGCTGGTCCCGCAGGGCGGTGAACGGGGCGGTGGCGGCGGCGTCCTGGACGAGCGTGGACCTGACGGTGCCGGTGACCGTGCCCGCGTGGCGTACGCGTCCGGCCTCGGCCAGGACCTGTTGGTTCGCGGCCACGGTGATGTCGCCGCCGGTGGTCATCCAGTCCGTGCCGGCCGCGGGCGGGACGCGGGAGCCGACGCCGGCCTCGCCGATGTTGTAGTTCCCGCCCGCCTGGGCGTTCTTGTTCATGTCGAAGTCGTCCAGGACGACGACCCGGCCCTCCGCCTCGGCGGCGGAGCCGCGGACGAGGAAGTCGTCGCCGACGAAGACGTTGATCCCGTTGTCCCGGTACTGGATCGTCCCGCTGCCGATCTGCGGGTAGGGGCCGGGCGGGCAGGTGCCGGGTACGCAGGGACCGAGCCCGCCGGGGAGCGGAGCGGCCTGCGCGGGAGCCGCGCCGGGGCCGACGACGAGGACGGGGAGGGCCGCGAGGGCGGCGACGTAGGCGAGCCCGGCGGCTTTGGCGCGCGTTCCGGCGCGCGCCCGTGGCCGGACATTCGTGCGGTTTCTCATGATCCGGAGTCTGTGATTCCGCCCTGGGGCCCACCACGGGAGACCGTCGTCATTGCGCCTTCCGGCAGCCCGGCTCACCGGATGGCGTGACGGACCCCGGCCAGTCGGCGCAAGAGCGCTCGCCACCGCTTCCCGCCGTCCGCCGGCGGGGCGTCCGTGGGCCGCCACAACGGATGCTCGCGCTCCGCCCACGACCGCTCGACCGACCCGGTCCGCATGCCCCTGCGCGCCTCGGGATCGGCGAACGCCTTCGCGATGTGCCCGGCGAGCACCACACCGACGGCGAGGGCGAGCCAGTCGTGCACGAAGGTGGCGCTGGTGCGCCACTCCAGCGGCGTCAGCCGGGTGAACCACATCAGCAGCCCGGTCACCAGCATCACCAGGACGGCGCCCGCGATCCACGACGCGTAGACCTTCTGCCCGGCGTTGAACTTGCCTGCGGGCCGGGACTCCGGCCGGTGGTCGCGGCGGCGGGCCGCGCGCAGCCACACCCGGTCGTGCGGTCCGAAGCGGTTGAGCCTGCGCAGATCGGCCCGGAAGGCGGCGGACGCGAGACCGAACAGGAAGGGCACGGGCAGCAGCAGCCCGGACCACTCGTGGACGGTGACGACGAGGTGCCGACGGCCGACGAGCTGGGCGATCGGCGCCACGTACAGGGCGGCGGCGGTCGCCACGCACAGCAGCGTCAGGGCGGCCGTCGTCCGGTGCGCCCAGCGCTCGGCGGACGTGAACCTGCGGACGCGCGCCGGGGGTTCGGACGGTGGAGGGTCGGACGGCAGGGGTTCGGACGGTCGGCGTTCGGACGGTCGGGGTTCGGGCGCCGGGGGTTCGGACACGGGGGGTTCAGACGGTCGGGGTGTCGTCGCGGCCGTTGGACCGGCCGACCCAGGCGTCGATGTCATAGCCCCGCTCCTCCCAGTAGCCGGGGCGGACGTCAGGGGTGACGGTGATCCCGGAGAGCCATTTCGCCGACTTGTAGAAGTACATGGGCGCGACGTAGAGCCGGACCGGGCCGCCGTGCGCGTGGCTGACCGGCTCGTCCCGCATCCGCAGACAGACCAGCACGTCGTCGCGCCGGGCCTGCGCGAGCGTGAGGCTCTCGCTGTACGCGCCGTCGAAGCAGGTGAAGCGGATCGCCCTGCCCTCGGGACGTACCCCCGCGGCGTCGAGGAGACGCGACAGGGTGACGCCGGAGAAGGCCGTCTGCGGCACCCGCCATCCGGTGACGCACTGCACGTCGCGTACGACCCGGGTCTGCGGCAGCGCGCGCAGCTCGTCGAGGGTGTACGTCGCGGGGCGGTCGACGAGACCGTCCACGGTGAGCCGGTAGTTCCGCTCGTCCTTCCGCGGTACGGACGAGGTGACGGAGTAGTACCGGAATCCGCCCCCGGTGGGGACGAGCCCGGTGAGCCCTGTCGGATCCTTCGCCGCGGCGGCCGCGAGCGCGCCCTCGAAGGCGCGCTGCGCGTACGGGGCGACGGCGAGCCCCGCCGCCCCGAGCCCGAGCATGCCGAGCACCAGGCGGCGCCCGACGGGGGCGCCTTCGCTGTCGGTCGGATCTGTGGTCACCGCTCGATTCGACCACCGCGGGGTCCGGGACTCCAGGGTGGAGGCGACGACGTCAGACTTCCGTCATGTTCGGCCTGAGGTCATGTTCGGCCTGACGACGTGTTCTGCCTTCGGTCGTGTCCGGCCCGGACGGCGCGCTCAGCCGAGGTCGAGGCAGACGACGAGCAGACAGAGCTCCGCGGGCGAGGTGGTGCCCGGCGCCGGTGCGGGGGCGGGTGCGGTGGGTGCGGGGGCGACCGGGGTGGCGGGCGCGGTCTCGGCCGGTGCGGCTTGGGCGGGCACGGCCCGTGCGGGCGCGGGAGACGGAGCGGTGGCGCGGTCGGGCCGCGGGGCGGCCGGGGTGGCCGTCGCGCGCGGCTGGACGGGGACGGTGACCGCCGGCCGTACGCGCGGCGGTTCGGGCGAGAGGTGGGCACCGGAGTGCGGGCGCGGGCTCTCGGACAGCGCCGGAGCGGACGACTGCGCGGAGGACGGCCGCGGCGCCGAGACGTGGTGCCGGGCGGGAGGTACGGACGTCGGGCGGACGTCCTTCTCGGCGGGTCCCGTGGCCTCCCCGACGGTGTCGGCTCCGGGGTTCTCGGGAGCCGTGGCCGCCTGTGACGTGTCGCCGGACTGCCGCTCCATCGCGGACACGGTCAGGCCGCCGCCCACGAGCGCGAAGGCGGTCGCGACCACGGCCCGGCGCTTGTTCCTCCGCCACCGCTCCCGCTGCCGCCGCCGCGCCGCGCGCCCTTCCGCGGCGACCGGTGCGGCCACCGAGGCATCGGCGGCCGGGGCAGGGGCCAGGTCCGGGGCGTACACGCCGCAACCGGGGCACATCAACGCGCCGTTGAGGTGCCGCCGGCACGAGGAGCAGTAGTCCATTTCCCGTTCCCGGTCTCTCTGAGTCGAACGAGACGGCCGGGGCTCCGTGGAACTTCCGTCACGGAAGGGAGCATGCGATCCGCCGTCTGCGGGGGTTCTGTCCCCCTCTGCGGGCGGCGGAAACCTGCCCTGCGCGCGGCGCCGTACGCCCCAATCGCGTCGTTGCTCCCCCCACTCCCCTCGGTCACTTGCTCCGGAGCGTTCCGAGCGGGTCGGGATCCGTGTCCAGGGCGGTGATAGCGGCCTTCCACGCCGTGTCGTCGCCCTGGAGGGCGTCGCGCAGATAGGCCGTGGTGAGACGTTGGATCAGGGCGACACGGGCGGGTGACGCGTCGGTGGTCTCGCTGACGTCGTGACCGGGGACGCCGCCGAGGGAGTGTTCCGCGCCGAACAGCGTGAGCAGGCTCTTGGCACCCGGGCTGTACGTGTACGGGTCGGTGAACCAGTCCGGTCCGCGCGTGGACAGGTGGGACTGGTCCCTGTCCCCCGCGACGACGAGGGCCGGCGTGGTCATGGTCGCGAACGACGGCCGCATGAAGGGGAAGTGCTCGGCGGCGAAGGGCGTCAGGTCGTCACCGAGGCCGGTCAGGGCGAGCAGGACGCCCGCCGTGACCCGGGGGTCGGACATGTCCTCGCCGGGTGCGCCGTCGGCGTCGAGCACCCGGGCCCCCAGCAGCGTGCTCACCGTCTGGGCTCCCCAGGAGTGCCCGGCCACCGCGACGCGGTCGCGGTCGACGCGCCCGGCGAGGCCCGGCACGGCCGCCTCCAGGGCGTCGAGGCCGTCGAGGACGCGGGTGATGTCCTCGATCCGGTGGCGCCAGATGTGCGGGGTGCGCGGGTCGTCGGCGGGGAGGGCGAGGGTGCGGGAGTCGAGGTGGGTGGGCTGGACGACCACGAAGCCCTGGGCGGCCCAGTGGTCCGCGAGGGGCGCGTAGCCGTCCATCGACCAGCCGAACCCGTGCGAGAAGACGATCACGGGCAGCGCGCTCCCGCCCACGGGCGCGGACACCCGCACCTCGAGGTCGTCACCGCGGCCCGGCGCGGGCAGGACGACCGGCTTGGCGGAGAGCACCGTGACCACGGGGGCGGATGTGGATGTGGTCGTCGAGTCGGGCATGGCAGTTCCTTCCGTACGGGGGCGTCGGCAGTCACCAAAACGGAACCCTGTTCCGCAAAGAACGATACGGAACGCTGTTCCGCTTCGCAAGGGACGCCCGGCGAACGCCCGAACGCCCTCCCTCCCACCTCACCCGCAGCAGGCACTCGGCGGGCGCCGCCCTTCAGCCGGCCGGCGCGGCCGAGGGGCGACGCACGCCGAACCACTGCTCGGCGCCGTACTCCTCGAACCGCTCGACCTCGACGAAGCCCAGCTTCGAAGCGAGCCGCATCGCGCGCTCGTTGGCGCTCTGGGTGGAGAGCACCACGGGCTCGCCGGGGCGTGCGCCGGAGAACCAGTCGAGTGCCGCCGCGCACGCCTCGAAGGCGTAGCCGTGCCCCCACGCCCGTGGCAGGAACAGGTAGCCGAGTTCGGCCTCCCCGGCCTCGGGGCGGACATGTCCCCGCCGCTCGGCGTCGCGAGGGTCGAGCGTGAGGAGGCCGATCATCGTCCCGTCGAGTTCGACGACGAAGCAGCCGGGACGCCGGCCGGGCACCTCGGGCATCGCACGCTGAAGTTCCTCGCGCGGCCGGGCGCCGCCGACGTAGGTGCCGACCTCGGGTGAGGCGAACAGCTCGACGAACACCGCGCGATCGCGGGCCTCGGACTCGCGCAGGACGAGCCGTTCGGTCGGTAGCGGGGAGGGCGGCCAGGCGAACATTCCGGGTTCGGTCATGGCGGGGAACGTATCGCAGGCCCGTGGGGAACGACCGGCGAAGCCGACGGCCTCGCTGTCTCGCACCGTCTGCCCGATCAGTAGTCGGCGAAGTTCCAGAACAAGCCCACCTCGGTGTCCGCGACGACGACCAGGCCGCAGTCCTCCGTGTAGACGCTCAGCGGGCTGTACGCCCGGTTCCGTGTCGTGAAGTCGAGCGTGCCACGCACGTGGGCAGGCTTCTTGACGTTGGTGTGAAAGCCGGCTTCATCTCCGTATCGCGCCAGGATCGTGCGCGCCATCGCGCGGAGCTCGTCCGGGGACTCGCTGAAGTACTGGAGGTTGGAGAGGGTGCAGCCGTCCTCAGTGAGAGCGAGGAGCAGGTTCTCGGCGCTTTCCCGATCGATCCTCTGGAGCCGGCGCGCGACGTACTCCGGCGAGCGATCGGCGAAGGGATGGATCGGGTTCCCCACCCGGTCCGGGTCCCGCGCGGCATCGTCGACGCCGGTCCAACCCCGAGGGTCCGGCACACGGGCCATGACCGCGAGGACATCGAGCGTCCAGTCCTCGTGGCGGCGTGGACCTGTGGCGACGTACGCGTACGCGTCCTCGTACAGGTGATGGACTGCGGTTTCCCAGGACTCCTGGTCGACGGACGGCATCCGAGCAGCTTGTCACGGGGCTGACGCGGACCAGCGATCGATGCGTTGCGAGCGCAGACCACGGGCCGGGGTGGTGCTGGATTCCGCGCCATCCAGGCCAGCAGCTGTCCTAGTTGCGTCCTAGGGTCGTCACGTCACGAGGAACCGCACGAGGGGACGAGACCGATGAGTCACACCGCACCCGAGGGCTACACCAGCGTCGCGCCGTGGGTGGTCACCGACGACACCGGCGCGCTGCTCGACTTCGTCACCGCCGCGTTCGGCGGCGAGGAACTCGCACGGGTGCCGGTCGAGGACGGCACCATCGGGCACGGCGAGATCCGTGTCGGCGACACGGTGGTGCTGGCGTTCGACCGACGGCCCGACTGGCCGGTGATGCCCGCGCTGCTGCGCGTCTACGTCCCCGACGCGGACGCCGCCATGGCGGCCGCGGTCAGGCACGGGGCGCAGGTGATCACCGAGTGCGCCGACAGCGCGTGGGGGGATCGCGGGGGCCGGGTACGGGACCCGTTCGGCAACATCTGGTGGGTGACGAGCCGCGTGGAGGACGTCGCACCGGACCGGGCCTGGGAGCGCATGTCGGAGCCGAAGTACGCCGACGCCATGCGCACGGCACAGGAGACGCTGGACGCCGCGCTGAGCGGCCGGGAGGCAGGGGTGGCAAGCGCCCCGCGGCGCCCGACCGACTGAACCCGCCTCACGTGGTGGCATGCCCTCTTCGGGCGGTGTGCGCGACGCGGGTGGGAAGCCGTCCTGCCCACGTGTGATCCAGTGCACCTCGACGGGAGCGATGACTCTCCTCTTCGCCGTCGGTCATAGGGGGGACGACATCGAAGCGAGGAAAGGCCCCGCCATGACCGACATGCTCACCGCTCCCGGCCACGCCGTTTCCGCCGTGCCCACGTCGCGCGCCGCACGCTGGGCCCTGGCCGGTGGGGTGGTGGCGGGGCCGCTGTTCCTGGTGGTCGGACTCGTCCAGGGCTTCGTGCGGGACGGCTTCGGCTTCACCCGGAACGCGATCAGCCAGCTCGCCCTCGGCGAGGCGGGCTGGATACAGACGTCGAGCTTCCTGCTCACCGGCGCGCTGCTGCTGGCCGGTGCGGTCGGACTGCGGCGGGCACTGCGCGGTGGCCCCGGCGGGACGTGGGGTCCGGCCCTCGTCGCTGTCTTCGGCGTCTCCTTCTGGGCTGCGGCGGCCTTCCCCGCCGACGCCGGGGCCGGCTTCCCGGCCGGGGCGCCCACGGCGACCGAGATGAGCGGGCACGGCGCCGCCCACATGTTCGCCGGAATGATCGGCTACCTGGCCCTGTGCGCCGCGTTCGTCGTCCTGGCCCGCCCGCTCGCCGCCCGGGGCCTGCGGGGCTGCGCCATCGCCTCCCGCGTCGTCCCCGTGGCCGTCCTCGCCGGGTTCATGGCCTCGGCCGCCTCGGTCCTGGCGTTCACCATCGGCGCCGGCCTCGGCCTGCTGTGGCTGAGCGTGCTGACGACCCGCCTGGCCGGCGCTCCGGCCGCCCGCTAGCCGACGGGGACCTCATCGGGCCGGCACGCCGAGGCCGCCTTCTTCCCTGGCCGGCCGGGTCCTCCAGGGCCGCTGCCCGTTGTGAGCGGCCGGCGTTCTGCCGAGCCCTGCGGCCCGCTCCTGGAGGGCGTCCAGCACCGCCTCGTGGGGGCTGTCGACGGAGATGTCCAGACGGATCTGCTCCGGGCCGGGGGTGATGGCGAAGCGGAAGAACGAGCAGCAGCCGCTCTCGCGCGCGACGAGGTCGCGCACCGTCTCCTCGACACCTTCGGACCTGGCGAACGCCAGTCGCAACCGGTGTGGGCCCGGCCGGGCCAGATCTGTCAGATGCGCGGCGAACAGCGTGTCGAACTCGGCGACCCGCAGCGGCTGCTCGCCGGTGGGCAGTGTGCACGAGTCCGGTACCCAGGACGTCATCGTGACCCCTTCCGCGGACGCAACTCCAGCCTCGGTCAGGACACCCACCCAGGCAGCGTCATGCCGGAGCGGCGTTGGTGAGCAGCTTGCCCATGGCGGCGAGAACGTCGGGCTCCACGCGGTAGTAGACCCAGGTCCCGCGCCGCTCGGAGGAGAGCAGACCCGCTTCCTTCAGCTTCTTCAGGTGGTGGGAGACGGTCGGCTGCGAGACGCCGACGTCGGAGATGTCGCAGACGCATGCCTCGCCGCCCTCGTGCGAGGCGACCGCCGAGAACAGGCGCAGCCGGACCGGATCGCCGAGGGCCTTGAACATCTTCGCGGTCCGCTCGGCCTCCTCGGCGTTCAGCGGGCGCTCGGTGAGCGGCGGGCAGCAGGGGGCGACCTCGGGCTCGAGAAGCGGCAGCGCGGAGACGTTCGACATGCATCTATGTTGACACATATCGAAGCAGGCGCCCAGTGTCGCGAGGGCCTTCCTCTCCGAACTCCGCCTCGGCCTCGACGAGCGCCTCCAGGCGGGTCCGCTCCGTCGACCCCGGGCACGGGCCGCGAGTCGAGGTAGGCACCCCACCCGTCGACGGCGGACGCCGTGTGATCACCGCGCGCGGGGCGTAGCTGCCCTGGCGAGGCGGGCTCCCTCCTCGCCGTGCTGCTCGGTGGGCGTCAGGAGGTGCGCGGGGTGACCAGGCCGGATTCGTAGGCCAGGATGACGAGTTGGGCGCGGTCGCGGGCGTGGAGCTTGGTCATGGCCCGGTTGATGTGGGTCTTCGCGGTCATCGGGGTGATCACCATCCGGTCGGCGATCTCGTCGTTGGACAGGCCCTGGGCGACCAGGGCGACGGCCTCGCGTTCCCGGTTGGTCAGCTCCTCCAGCCCGACGCGGGCCGTGGCTTCGAGCGGCTGGGCGACGTACCGGTTGATCAGCTTGCGGGTGATCGACGGTGCGAGCAGCGCGTCCCCGCGCGCGGCGACGCGCACGGCGTGGAGGAAGTCTTCCGGCAGGACGTCCTTGACGAGGAATCCGGTCGCGCCCGCGCGCAGTGCCTCGAAGACGTACTCGTCGAAGCCGTAGTTGGTGAGGATGACGACGTGAACTCCGGCCAGGGCGGGGTCCGCGGCGATGCGCCGCGTCGTCTCGATGCCGTCCATGACGGGCATCTGGACGTCGATGAGCGCGATGTCGGGCAGGTGCTCGCCGACCAGGGCCAGGCCTTCCCTTCCGTCGCCCGCCTCGGCCACCACCTCGATGTCGTCCTCCAGATCGAGGAGGGCGCGGAACCCGCTGCGGATGAGTGGCTGGTCGTCCACCAGCACGACGCGGATCACGGCGTCCGGTCCAGGGGGAGTTCGGCCTGGACGGTGAAGCCGCCGTCGGGGCGCGGTTCGGCGCGCAGCCGGCCGCCGAGGGCGGTGACCCGCTCGCGCATGCCGAGCAGCCCGAAGCCGGAGGTGGGAGCCGTGTTCGGGGTGGCCTTGCCGTCGTCGTCGACGCGAATCGCGAGGGCGTCAGGACGCCAGTCGATGCCGACCGATGCCGTGGCGGCGTGGGCGTGGCGGGCGATGTTGGTGAGCGACTCCTGGACGACCCGGTAGACGGTCCGGTCCACCGCGGCCGGCACGTCGTGCGGATGTCCCTCGACCTTCAGCGTGGCGTTCAGACCGATCCTGCGGGCCTGTTCCATGAGTTCGGGGACGTCATCGAGTCCGCGTGGCGGGGTCGTGCCGTCGTCGCGCAGGGCCTCCAGCGTCGCGCGCAGTTCCCGGCTCGCCTCACGTCCGGCCGCCTGGATCGCCAGCAGTGCGTCCGGTATGTGCTCGCCCCGTTTACGGGCCACGTGCACGGCGACCTCGGCCTGCACCTTGATGACCGAGATCTGGTGGGTGAGGGAGTCGTGCAGCTCTCGCGCGATGCGCAGGCGCTCCTCGTCGGCGCGCCGCCGCGCGGTCTCCTCCCGGGTGCGTTCGGCCTCGTCCGCGCGCCGCTCGGCCTGCCGCAGCGCCTCGCCCGCGGCCCCGGCGGCGATCAGCCAGGCGATCTCCAGGGCGCCCCGGGACCGCGCGAGCGCCCCGCCCAGGTCGCTCATGCCCGAGACCAGGGCGGCGACGGGGAGGGCGGCGAGCATGGCGACGCCGGCCGCGATGGTGAGCGTACGGTGGCCGGCCCGTACGGCCGCGTGGACGGCGAACAGGAAGGCGACGGCAGGCACGTCGAAGCCCGCTGCCTGGTACCCGGCCGCGCACAGGCCGGTGACGGCCAGGACGGCGACCGGGGCACGCCGGCGTGCGACGAGAACGAGGCCGCCGGCCGCGAGAAGGGCAAGGCCGAGCAGGTCGACCGGGTCGGGTCCGGTGGCGAAGCGCTGCCGGGAAAGGCCCGTGATCAGCAGCGCCGCACCGACGCCGACGGCGATCGCGATGTCCACGACGGCCGCTCGTGCCTCGGCTCGCGGACCGGACCGTGCTGCGCTGCTCATGCGCGCAACCTACCCAAGGAGCCTCTCCGGCGGGTCCGTCCGGCGGAGGAGAGGACGGCTACCGCGCGCGCGGTACCTCCACTGTTTCTGCCGCGTTCGTGGCAGTGCGCGGTGTCCGCTGCTGCTGGATGACCCGAGGTGGGCCCGGCGGACATGCTCGGAGGGCATTGATCGCAGGAGGAGAAGGAGCACGTCATGTCCGTCCGATACGCGCTTGCCGAGATCCAGCCGGTCGCCGCCAGTGTCCTGCACGTGAGCGCCGGGCGGGCGGGTGCCGCCACCGCCGCGGTCCTCGGGCTGATCGGCGTGGCCGCCGGCTGGCGGGCTCTCCGCCGCGCCTGGCGGCCCGGGGCCTTCGTGGCCCTCTCGGCCGGCCTGATCGCCCTGGTACTCGGCGGGTTCGTCGCGGCCACCGCGTCCGGCGGCCTCGGCACCGGCAACGGCCTGGGCGGGGCCTATGTCGGCCTGTTGACGGGGCTGACCGCGACCGCCGTGGGCGTACGGGCTCTGGCCAAGGGCTGAACAGGTCCAGCCGACGATGACCGCCCTGGTCGCTGACCAGGGCGGTCGTTCACGGGAGCGATCCTGCTGCCGTTCGGCCGGCTGAGCGACACCCAGGTCATGCCTCTGCCGCGAGAGCCGACTCTCCGGTGACCAACGGACGCACATGGGCCAGGAGCAGCTCCAGGAACCGTTCCGGCCGTCGGAACGCCGCGAAGTGGCTGCAGTCCTCGATCAGCGCGAAAGCCTTCACCGGCGCCTGGACGTCGTCGAAGAACCGGCGGGCGAGCTCCGGCGAGGTGAGGACGTCCTTCTCGCCCTGGAAGAGGAAGAAGGGGAGTTCGAACGTCGTGCCGTCCGCCCAGTCGTCGAACCCGGCGGTGCCCTGAGCGATCTGCTCCGAGAGGGTCATTCCCTGGAGGAAGCGCCCCAGCTCGCGTAGCGAGTGCAGCGGTGAGAACCACAGGGACCCCATGACGATCTTCTTCATCGTCTCCAGGGTCAGGGGGTCGCTGGTGGCCAGCAGCTTGGCGTGCATCGCGCGTTCGCGGGCCGTCCATCGACGCTCATCGGGGTGGAGCGCCTCGACCGCCGCCAGTTCCTTGCGCTTTCCGGCCGCGCGCAGCCGGGCGAGCAGGGCCTGGTGTACGGAGTTGTCGCGACCGGCGTCGTGGATGTTCTGGTCGGTGCCGACATATGCGGAGTAGCGCTCGGGGAACTCGCGGGCGAGCCGCAGGCCGAAGGCACTTCCGTAGGAGTGGCCGAGCAGCGCGACCTTGTCGACGGCCAGGCGGGTGCGGATGTGGTCGGTGACCTCGATCGCGTCCGCGTAGATCCGGTCGAAGGTCATCTCGCCCTGACCTTCAGGACCGCTGCGGCCGAGGGTCTTGAGGGTGCCGCGCATGTCCCAGCGGACGATCGTGAAGTGCTTCTCCCAGGATCTCGTGCGCGGCCCGAAGATCGCGGTCGAGGCTCCGGGGCCGCCGTGCAGTTCCAGGACGACCGGATTGGCCAGGTCCTCGCCGCGGATCGAGATCCACTGCTCGATGCCGCCGATGCGGACGAAGCCCTGCTCGTCGATCCCGTTCCGGGAAGTGATCTTCATCAGGGAGTCGTTGCGTGAACGCTTGAGGGCGCGGTGGCCGAGGACGCCGATCGCGGGCGCGGCAAGGAGGGCAGCTGCGGAGGTGATGGCGATGGTGGCGATCATGACGACTCCCTGGTTCCGGTTCGAGAAAAACTGTATATGACGTAAGCGGTTGGCTATACGCTATAAACAGTTAGGGTGAGGTGTCAACGGATACCGGTGAAGGAGGCGCGGGTGGTCGCGAAGAAGTCCCCGAAGCAGGTCGACGTGAAGGCGAGCTTCGCGTTGCTCTGGGGCGAGCAGGAGCTGCCGAGCAGGGGCCCGAAGCCCTCGCTCACCGCGGGGCGGATCGCGGAGGCGGCCATCGGGATCGCCGACAGGGAGGGCCTGGCCGCGGTCTCGCTGGCGCGGGTCGCCAAGGAGTTCGGCGTCACCGCGATGGCGCTCTACCGGTACGTGCCCGGCAAGACGGAACTCCTCGACCTGATGGTCGACCTCGCGATCGGCCCCCCGGCAGCCGTCGCCGGCGTCCCTGGCGGCTGGCGCCCGCAACTGACCGAGTGGGCCCGGCAGTGCCTGGCGATGTACCGCCGCCACCCGTGGATCCTGGCGGCGACCGGCACGCGCCGCCAGATCATGGGCCCTCATCAACTCGAGTGGCTGGACACCGCCTTGGCCGCGCTGGCCGGAACGGGGCTGTCCGCCCCCCAGCGACATGACACGTTTCTGCTGCTCGTGGGCCACATTCGTCATGTCGCTCAGCAGTACGTCGACCAGGACGAGGCCGCGAGCGAAGAGTGGGCGCAGCTGACGGCCGAGGTCATGGAGCGGCACGAGGAGCGCTTTCCCGCCCTGACGGAGGCGATCGCGGCGGGCGCCTTCGCTCCGCGAGACGGGAGCCCGCTGGACTTCGGTCTGGAGCGGATCCTCGACGGGGTGGCGGCCCTGATCCCCCGGTGAACCGCTGGGGTCTCCGCGCCGACGGCGCCACCCCTGGCCGAGCCCTCGGCCAGGCGTGGCCGTCGCGGTAGGCGTCTCGGCAAACGACGAAGGCCCTGGTCGCTGACCAGGGCCTTCGTTCAAGAGCGGATGACGGGAATCGAACCCGCGCTATAAGCTTGGGAATCTTGAGCCGATCACCAGCCTAGTGCACGGGACCAGCAATTTCAGGCAGAGCCACTCGTCCCGTGGTCCGACCGACGGACCGTCACTGACCGCCGTTTACCGCCCTAGGTGGTGCGCTGGTGGTGCAGGGTGAGCGGGCTGGCCCGCTCCCCAACGGTGTCTCGTCAGAATGGTGGTTCGTCGCCGTACCCTCCTGCGGGCCTGCGTCCGCCTGCGGGCTCGCTCTCGACACTCCATGCGGAAGCTGATTCCGTTGTCCATGGGTCGCTCAGAAGAGGGGCGTTCGTCTCAGCTTGGGTCGCCGGCTCGACTCCCAAGTATCGGTTGACCTCTTCCCGAAGTCGGCTCACGTACTTGGCTACATCCACCTCGTCGTAGCCAGTGTCCCAGGGCTCATCCGCGAACACCCGCGAGAAAGCTCCGGTGTGCGTAAGCACGAAGCTAGCGAGTTCGTTCATGTCCTGCAGAGCCAGCTCTCGAACCCTTGCCAAAAAGGCTTCCACTTGATCGGCAAGGACTATCCGCGTTCTGAGCCCAGACGTGACGATCAAGTCTGCAGGGCCGACTGCAGCTAGAAACGCGACTCCTCGCTCACGACGTGACTGCTGTGCCCAGTCCTGCGGAGGCGACGGCGTGGCGCTTTTGAGCAGGAGCTCGTTGATCGAAGCACTCAAGGTCTTGATAGTTGCTTCGAGGCACTCGATCTGCGCTCGCAGCTCCTCAACCTGCGCAGATAGATCACTCGAAGAAGGCCGCCGCCGCTCTGAACGAGCACGCGCCCATGCCTCATGCCATGGCTTCCACGGCTGGTCGCACCCCATGGTGATGAAGCTCTCGAAGGTGTCCTCACGCGGGCAGGATCTGCCGTTGAACAGACCGGAGATGGTGCCTTCTGACAATTGGCTTCGCTGAGCTACCTGATTCTGCTTGAGCCCGAGTGCCGCGACGAGTGCCTTAGCGGCTGCAGCCAGTTCGGCTACCGAAGAAACTGCGGCTGGGTCCGGCAGCGACGACCTTGCTCCCTGCACCACGCCCCCCTTCATTGGTTCAGATCTTCACCACTCTAAGGTGAAACCCCCCTGCGGGCAGGGGGTTCTTCGGAGCGTCCTGCAACTTGGAAGCTGCCATTCAGAAGTTCACATGAAGTCGCCAGTGCCTGCTGAGATCACCGAAACAACGGCAATCGGCATGGAGGTTCGGTGAACGAGGAGATGAGCTTGCGGGCTCTGGTGTTGCTCATGGTGGGAGCACTTGGTACGGCCGCTGCAATGCACGATGCGGAACTTGGGGCGGCGCTGCTGGTCGGCGCGAGTCTCGTAACCGTGCTGATTCTGATCATGCGCCACTGAACTTGCTCAGGTCTGGCCGTGATGGCGCTGCGGATCGTCCTCACGGCAAACCTGGGTGGAGGCGCGTGGATCTTCGCAGCGGCGTCAGAGGCGAGAGGCGTCAAGGGCTGCGATCACGGTCCCAGGATCACCGTCGTACAACACGTGCGGTTCATCTGCCCGAGGAGGGATGAACCGCGTGCGGTACCGCTGTAGGTCACTCTCGGAGAAGTAGATCGAGTTCGGATCGTTCGCGTGGAACTCGTTGCGCATACTGATCCGCGCCCACAGCTCGGCATGGCTGGCTTCGAGGTAGACGAGCACGGGCGTCGCGCCGGCGTCGGTGGCTATGGCGCGCCACCTAGCCCGATCCTCCGGGGTCCAGAAGCCATGGTCCACGACGACGTCGTGCCCCGCCTTGAGCTGATCCCGAAGATCAGCCGCCACGTCTTCGAGGACCGGCTGCTCAAGCGTCGGGAAGACGCCCCGGGGGAAGTCCACCCCGTAGACACCGTGCCGACGGAACATCTCCTCGTCCGGGCACAGCCGTACGAACCCGCGGGCGGTGAGTGTGCGGGAAAGCGTGGTCTTGCCCGAGCCGGGAAGCCCGGCCATCAGGACACAGAGCGGCGGGTAGGTGGGCATCGGCCTCGACAGTGTCCGGGAGATGGCGGCCACCTCCACTTCGGCTTCGGGCGTGATTGTGCCAGCCCTGCGGGTCGCCAGCAGTGCGCCGAGCCGTTCTTCGAGCGCGTTCGTGAGCGTGTCGTCCGTGACCCTCACGAGACCTCCGATTCGGTGCGCCATGTCCGGCCGGGACCCCCAAGGTCCACGCCGTACTCAACGGTGTTGCCCTCACTGTCTACGAACTTCGCCGTCATGACGACGACAGGTGCCGTGGGCAGGTTGTCGGGGTCCAGTTCGAGGAGCTGCGCGTGCTCCGGTGTCAGCAACGACGCGGACGCGGTGTCGACGCGGTGGCTGATCGGGTGGCCGGTCGCCTCGGCGATGAGCTGGAGCGACGTGCCCCCGGTCAGTCGCTCGCTCTCCGCTAGCTGAGGGATCAGCTTGCCGTACCGGGCGGGGATCCAGGACGTGCTGTGAGCGACGATTCCGTGCCGGTCTCTATATACGCGGCTGCGGCGGACCACCTCGGCGCCGGGCTGGATGTCCAGCGCCTGAGCCACATCAGCGGGAGCGGGCACCACGGCAGCCTGGTGCGAGTCGGACCTCTCGCCGTCCCCCCAACTGGACCCGGTGCGACGCCCCCGGTCCTGCCGCTGAGAACCCGAGGACATGGGCGCCGGCTGGTCGAGAACCTCGGTGCCAATGCCGTGGATGCCTCGAACGAGCCCCTCGTTGCGCAGTTTGCGCAGCGCCTTCTCGGCGGTAGCGGTGCTGACCTTCCACTCCTCCGAGAGGTTCTTGATGCTCGGCAAGAGGGTGCCCGGCTGTAGCTGACCGGACGTAATCAGCTCTGTGTAGTGGGCAGCGATTCTCGCGTAAGGGGCCCGATTGTCGGCCTGGCCTGCCATGTCGCCTGCTCCCTGTCGTCACTTCCCTGGGGTTCCCTAGCTTACCGCTTGACACCGCAGGGAACCCTAGGGAACCTTAGGGATGTACTCGCCGGTCGGTCCAACTGGCCAAAGGGTGCGGGACCTTGGCGTGCCCGACTGGGTGCGTTCTGGGTCAAGGGGCCCGGGACAGAGCGGGCCGAGGGGCCCGGATCCCTGGTCAACCGGAGGGCAAGACCGCAAGGTCACCGTCTCGCAGCCTCAACGGGAGCGCGCTCCCGAAGGCGAGACACGTACGCACAACCTCCGCAGCTCACCGCTGCGGCCGGTTGCCTCCTCCGCCCGTCCGGCTTCGGTCGTACGGGCGGGGTGGTGGGGAGCCGGATGGTTCCAACGGCGAGAGGCCCCGGAGGTGCAACTCCGGGGCCTCGTTTCGGGCCGTTCCTGTCTGAGAGGAACACACCCAATGAAGTCCATCGCTGCACTTCAGGCCGTTGTTACGGCCACCCCGTTCGACGGTGAGCCGTCGGACGCTGAGCTGGACGCGATCGAGCAGGAGATGCCGCTGATCCTGGCGGAGGTCGAACTGCTCGACGCGCGGATCGCGGTCCTGGACCGCACCCCGGTCACGCTCGACGACGCCCGCCGGATCCGCCGGGCTCACCGCCGCGTCCTCGCCGCCCGCACCGCGCTCGCCAACCAGGCCGCCGCGGTGGCTCCGGAGGTGGCGTGATGGCCACGGCGATCACCGCGCACATGACCGGCCGGAACGACCGGTGGCGCATCTACGTGCTCCTGCCCGGACCGGTCGCCGACTGGCCCGAGTACGACCTGGGGCCGGGTGACGTGCCGACCGCCCGGGAGCGTTCACGGGCGCTGAACGCGCTCGGCTACGTGTTCACGGACGGCGCCGAGTGGTCCTGGACGGAGACCACCCTGTGGCCGAACGACCCGGACGCCCGGGCGTACCTGATCGCGTCGATCGAGGTACAGGAAGCGCGGGAGGCGCGGGAATGAACAGTGTTCAGATCCGTTCAGCCGAGCGCGCGCTGTCGGTCGGGACGTGGCTGATCGTGGCCGGCGCGATGCTCTACTCGATCCTCACCGTCACGCCGCTCATGGCGGCCCACACCCCCGACAAGTGGGACTGGACCGCTCCGATCCTCCCCCTCGTGGTCGACGCGGCGGTCGTCATCGTGGTCCGCCTGGACGCGGTCCTCGCCCGTCTGGGCGGGCACGGTGGCCGGTGGCCAATCGTGCTGCGGTGGATGACCGGCTGCATGACCCTGGCGCTGAACGTGGCCGAGTCTGCGCTGAGGAAAGACCTGGTGGGCGTGGCCGTGCACGCGGTCGCGCCGCTCCTGCTGATCGTGACAGCGGAGACCGGACTCGCCTACCGCCGAGCCATCACCGCCGCGCTCGCGGCGCTGGAGGTCGAGCAGAAGGCCGAGCAGGCGGAGCGCGACCGGGAACTCCGGGAACGGCGCGAGGCTGAGGCGCGGCGGGTCCGCGAGGAGCGCGAGCACGCCGAGTCGCTCGCTCGTGAACAGCGCGAGCATGAGGCTCGCCTAGCCCGTGAACAGGCCGAGCGGGAGGAAGCCGCGAGGCGTGCGGAGCGAGCCGAAGAGCAGGAGCGTGAGCGGGCGGAGCAGGTGGCCCGTGAACAGCGTGAGCGCGAGCGTGAACAGCAGGAGCGGGAGCGTGAACGCCTTGAACGCGAGGCCGTTCAGCGCTCTGAGGCTGAGCGTCTGGAGCGCGAAGCTGCCGCCCGGCGGGAGGAGTCGGAGCGCGCGGAGCGGGCGGCTCGTGAACGGGCCGCGCTGCTCGCCGGCGGGCCGGTGAAAGACAAGCTTCCCGAAGACCAGGCCCGCCGGATCATCAACGCCGCGTTCGCGGAGGGAGTGCCGGTGCGGTCGGCTGCGGAGCTGTGCGGCTGGTCGATCGGCTGGGTCTCCACCCGCTACCAGGAACTGCGCGACACCGCCCCCGAGTCTGCTCGTGCTCTGGAAGGAGCCGCGTCGTGAAGCTCTCCCCGAACACCACGCCCGTGGAGCCGATCAACCTCCTGATCCGCTTCCACAATCAGGTCGGCGCCGCCGTCGACGTCACCGGCACCACGGCCTATATGGGCTCGCGCTGGCGCTGCCACGGCTGCGGCGACGACGACGGTTTGCACGGCATCATCTCCACCCGTCGCAGCGCCAACGACCACGCTGGCTTCTGCCGCGCCGCGTACCACCGCCTGTGATGGGCGCCATCCCCACCTACCGGTGGCGGTGCGCCCCCGAGGGGCTGGCGACGTTTCGCCAGCTGCGGGCGATGGGCCTTCGGCCCGGTGGTCAGGACGTTGCCGCTCAGGTCGAACGCTCCCGCCGTCGGCGGGGCCCGTTGGTCGCCTACCTGTACCGGGTCGGACCTGGCCAAGCCCGTCCGCCCCATGACTGCTGGCCGCTGGGCGGCCCTGGAGCGGGCGAACACGGCCCGCCGGATCTGCCCGAACTGCCGCTGCGACGCCGGGTACCGCATCCCGGCCTCGCTCGGCATGTGCGCTCCCTGCGCCTACCCGACACCGTCTGATGGAGGCCGATCATGAGCAACGCCACCGTGCACATCCTGACCCGTCTCACCGGCAGCACCACGGCCGACGTCGTCTCCCTGGACATCGCCAAGGACAGTGCGCTGCGGTTGATCGACTCGACCCGGCAGGTCGCCAAGGACACCCAGATCCACGAGACGGCCGACCGCGACGGGACCCGCGTCTGCGTCTTCTACACCCAGCTCGCGGGCCCGTGGGACGACGTCGACGACACCACCCACGTCGTCAGCATCCCCACCGCCGAACTGCCCCCGCCGCTGCCCGCGCGGCACCGCGCGTTCTGACCTGCAACACCTCGCCCAGCAGGGCCCACACGCACCGCCCTAGGAAGCCTCGCGTGTGGGCCCTGCTGCTTCTCCGTGAAGGAGTGCACACCAGCATGACGGACACCACCCTCGCCCCGGTAGAAGCCACCGAGGCCCCACCCGACACGACACCGACTCACACCCCCGAACCGGCACCCGCCGCCACCCCGGTCGTGGAGCACACGCCGGGTGGGTGGCCGGTCGTGCCGCTCGCGGTGACCGGCGCTAACGCCACCACGACGCTCCTGGCCGCCGCAGCCCTGGTTGGCGGCCCGGCCGCGCTCGCGGTCGCCGCAACCGGCGCCGTCGTCCTCGGCACCGCCGCCGCCACCCGACACCGCCGCGACCCCAAGACCAACCCCAAGACCGGCAACGGCCGTACCGCCCGCAAGAGGAGTGCGTCGGGAGAGGCATCGGCCGGTCGGCGCGGTACGGGTCGAGTACCGACGCAGACCCGCAGCGGGAGCGCCGGCGCCACCAAGGCCGTTGGTCGCGGACGGGGCACCGGATCCCGGGCCACCACTGGATCGACCTCGGCTGGGAGGAAGACGGCCGGGCTGAACCGCACCCGCAAGGCGTTCACGGCCGGTGCGTCCGCGCCGGGTTCGTCCACGGGTTCCCGCAGGTCTGCGGGCCGTGTCGGGCAGGTCAAGGCGCTGCGTGACCAAGCCCGGCAGGCCTCGCCGTCCCGGGCGGAGCGCCGCAACGATGCCAAGGGCGCCCGCCGCTCGGTCGCGGACGCCCGCCGCCAGGCCAAGGCCGCCCAGCGGACCGCCTCGCTCGCGAAGAAGAGCCCGGTCGGCCGGGCGGTGGGCAGGGCCGCCGGCCGGATCAGCAAGGCCCGTGGCGCAGCTATAGAGCGGGCCCGTACCGCGCGGGACCGCCGGGCTGCCGGGCAGGTCGACTCCCAGCGCGACCAGGTCCGCAAGGCCCCCGTCCGGAAGGCGGCCCGGAAGGCTCTGCGCAGGTCGGCGGCCCGCTTCCAGCGCCGCCGCCTGCTCGCGGCCCTGCTCGCCGGGGCGCTGGGCATCGTCGGGATGCTCACGACGCCGCTCGGGCGGAAGCTCGGCATTCCGTGGTTGATGCACCCCGGCCGGCGCCTGTTCGCCCGCCTCACGCGGACCGCCGCTGATCAGCGCGCGGTCCGCGACGAGGAGATCCGGGCCGTCCTGCAGGACGAGGAAGCCACGATCGACGCCCAGGCGGCGGACGACGCGTCGGAGCAGATCAGCGACATGGCGGAGCGGCCCGCCGGCCTCGTTCCCGCCGCACTCAACAGCAGCAACAACAGCAGCAGCAGCGAGGGAGAGAACGTGTCGGGTTTCCGGTTCGAGGAGCACGCGGCGGAGATGGAAGCCGCGGCGAACAGCTACGACCCCGAGAACGCCATGGAGATCCTCGCCATGGTCGAAGGGCTCCCGGCCGCGCTCACGAGCGTGGCGAGGGTGATGCAGATCCTGGCCGAGCGCGCCGACTCCGAGTTCCCGCTGGAGAAGGAAGTCGCGGACGGCTTCAACGACATCTACAACGCCCTCATGAGCGCGGTCACGGTCGCGGAGGACATGGGGCCGCTGTTCCGCTCCGCGCACGAGCAGGACATCGCCCGCCACGAGGACCCCCGCAACGGGTCCGAGGCCGAGAAGGGATGGAACGTCTGACCATGGCATCCAACACCGCCTCTACTGGGCCGGTGTGGGACTGGGCGGCCGGTCACGGACCCGTGACCGGCGCCCTGTCCGCCACCACCGGAGCCCTCGCCATCGCCACCACCGGCGCCGCCACCGGCATGCCCCCCGGCTGGGCCCTCGCCGTCGGCGCCGCCGGCGCGATCGGCCACACGATCACCAGCCTCCGCGACCGCCTCTCCGCCCGCACCGTCACCATGCGCGCCGCGTCGTGGCTGGTCGGCGCGGGATGGACCACCTGGGCCATGGCTTCCGGTCCTCTCACCTGGGCCGCGCTCGGCTCCCTGGCCACCCTCGGCGTCGGCCTGGGAGCCGCCGCCCGCTCGACGCTCCTGTACGAGGAGGCGCGGGAGTTGGAGGCCATCGCGCAGGCCGAACGCCAGGTCGCGGCGGAGCTCTCCGCCGAGCGGCGCGCGATCGCCGCGGAGTGGGTGGACCGGATCCAGCGCGTCTGCAACATCACCGTCCGCGTCCTCGCGGTGGAGATGTGGCCGACCGGCACCGGGTTCACGATCGACGCCGAACTCCCGCCCGGCGGTGCCACCTACGACCGCATCGCCCAGTACGCCGCGCAACTGGGCTCCGACGCCCGCCTGCCGCACGGCTGCACCGCCAACGCGTCACGCGGCATCAACCAGGGGCGGGTCCTGATCGACGTCACCACCCTCAACGTCCTCGCCGAGGAGATCACCTACCCCACCGACTACACCCCCCTGTCGATCTACACCGGGATCCCCTGGGGATACCGGACGAACGCGGAGGAGATCTGCGTCTACCTGCGCGAGCAGTGTGCGCTGGTGGTGGGGCCGACAGGGTCGGGCAAGACGAACATGGTCCACGTCATCCTCGCCGGGTTCGCCCGCACCACCGATGTCCTGACCTGGGTCATCGACCTCAACGCCGGATCCGCCGGCCTGCCCTGGGTCCGCCCGGCGCTCGACGCCGAGGGCCGGTTCATCGACGGCCTCACGCCGGGCGTGGACTGGCTCGCAGCCTCCTACGAGGAAGCACTGCTCATGCTCGACACGGCGCTCGCCATCGGGCATCACCGCAAGGTCGCCTACCAGGATCTCCTGGCCGAGCGGAACACCGACCAACTTCCCGTCAGTCCGTCGATTCCCCAGATCATGCTGGTCATCGACGAGGGCGCCGAGATCCTCATTAGCAACGACCGGCGCATCAAGGAACTCGCCAAGAAGATCATGGAGATCATCCGGATGATGCGCGCCATGGGCATCCGGACCGTCCTCACCGCTCTGGGCGCGACCGGGTCCGTGCTGGGGAACCTGATGATCCGCCGCGAGGCCAAGGCCCGCGTCTGCCTGACCGGCGGCGAGATCGAGGGCATGGACCTGTCCAAGGTCTTCCCCGGCTCGCGTGGCCTGCGGGTCGACCAGGCCCCCTACAAGGGCGCCGGGTTCATGGGCACCCCCGAGTCTCCTGCCGCGCTGTTCAAGAACTGGCGGATCCTGCCCAACCAGATCCGCAACATCGTCGCCGCCACCAGCACCATGCACCCCGCCCTCGACGACACCTCCCGCCACGCGGCAGGCGCCGCCTACACCGAGCGGTGGGACCCCGACCGCACCGCATGGATGCGCACCCACAGCGCTGTGGACAACCGGCAGGAGCCGACCGGCAAGCAGGAGGGAGGCCTGAACCTGTCCGCGCTCCGCACCGACAAGTCGGCCGCACCGGAGTCCGAGGCGGACGCGCTCGCGCGGCGGTTCCGCGAGCAGATCGACGCCCAGTTCGCCACCACCCCCGACCCGGACGCCGAACCGGAGAACGAGCGGCCGGCAGGGCTGAACCTCTCCGCGCTCCGCGACGAGGACAACGCCGCCCGCAACGCGGCCCTCGCGGCGCTCCTCGCCGCCGGACCCGAAGGCACCGGGGCGTCCGCGATCGCGCGGGCCCTTGTCGACGAGTACGGCACGTCCCGGCAGACGGTGGTCGGGTGGCTCAGGACGTGGACCGAGGATGGCACCGCCGTCCGCGTCGGCACCGGAACGAAGGCCCGCTACGTCCACCACCGCCACGCACCCGGCAACCCCGCCGAGGACTGAGCTTCGGCCAGACCGACCGTGCGGCGGCTACTCCCAGCCCATGTCGCGGGCGACCATCTCCCGGGCCCGTTGCAGGTCGCTCTGCGTGGTGCCGAGAGCCCACTCGTCCAGCCGCGCCAGGAGGTCGGTCAGTGCCTGCTTCTCCGCCCGGTGGTTCACGGGGAGCTGGTCGAAGTCCAGCTCCATCAGCCAGTGGAAGAGCACGACCACGTCGGGCATCCAGAGGCTGAATTCGGCATGAGAGTCAAGGTCCAGGCGGCCGGTCGCGTCGTCGGTCATGCCTCGACGATACGTCCGGATGCACCGCCCAACCGCCGCCCGCTTGTCGCTTGTCGCCCGCACCCGCGAGAAGGGGTCTGGGTGGCTTGCTGAGGGCCGGAGACGGCTTGTGACCTGCAAGGCGACAAGCGACAAGACAAGCGCGCGACAAGACAAGCGACAAGCCGCACGACAAGCAGAGCACCGGCCGACACCCCTACCGCGGGTGCCGGCCGCCGTCGTTGAAGGGACCCCGTTGTGCACTACGAGACCCCGTACGAGAGCCCCGCCCCCACCCGCTACGGCGACCCGCTGTACCGACCCGCCGTTGCTCCCCAGCCGGTGATCCTCCCGGCGGAGATCCCGCCCGGCGTCGACTGGGTCACCCTCCCCAACGGCGTCCGCACCCTCGCCTACACCCAACCCCCGGCACCCGCCGCCCAGTCGATCCCTGCCGCGCAGACGGTCCCCGCGTGGGCCAAGACCACCGCCCTGCTCGCCCCCACCGTCGGCGCCGGGGTCGCCGCCGCCGGAATCGGACTCTCCTACGCAGTCCCGGGACTCATCGCCATGAGCCAAGCCCTCTGGTCCGCCGCCGCCCTCCTCGTCGCCGCCGTCATCGCCATCCCGCTCCTCCTGCGGACCGGCCGCCGCGCCGTCGGCAGCAGCGGAAGCGGGGGCCGGACGACGACGCACATCACGCAGAACATCACCGCCACCGGCCTCTTCGGCCGCGCCAACGGCACCATCAACCACCACTAGGGAGACACCCATGGCGCGTCTACGTCTCCGCCAGATCACCTGGCCCCGCCGGGCCCTGGTACTCGGCGACACCCCCCGCCCCGACTGCTCCGACTGCGGCGGCGAGGGCGGCCACAACGCCGACTACGGCGACCACACCGGCGAGTACGCCGGGACCGAGTGGGAGCCCTGCCGCTGCTGGGACGAGGACCACTACTGGATCCTCCTCCCGCTTCCCACCCTCCCGCGCCGCCAGCAGCCCCATGTCGACCCTTGGGGCAACGCCTACCGCGACGAACCGCCCTTCTAGCAATGCCAAGAGCGGCCCCCACTCACGCCAATGACCGGGGCCGCCCTTGTCCACCAGCCATGAACAGACCTGTGGAGGTCTTCCAGCATGACTCATCCGATCCCCATCCGACGAGACGGCGCCGTACGGGAGGTGGCGGCATGAACGACCACCTCCTGTTCGCCGCTCTCACGGCCGCTGAGCGCGGCTGGCACGTCTTCCCGCTCCGTCCCGGTGACAAGCGGCCCGCGCTCCACGGCGAGGACGCCTGCCCCCGGATCCGGGACTGTGCCGGCGGGCACCGCAAGTGGGAGGAGCGGGCCACC
Organism: Streptomyces sp. NPDC047981; assembly: GCF_040653315.1. Lineage (NCBI taxonomy): Bacteria > Bacillati > Actinomycetota > Actinomycetes > Kitasatosporales > Streptomycetaceae > Streptomyces > Streptomyces sp. NPDC047981. Next base: position 114,403 of record NZ_JBEZNQ010000018.1, read on the forward strand.
ATGGACCCCGACCGGATCCGGCGTGCTTGGGCCGACCGGCCGTTCAACGTCGGCATCGCCACAGGCCCCTCCCGGCTCCTCGTCGTGGACCTCGACAAGCCCAAGCGGAAGGGCAGTGCGGACGCGCCTGACGGCGCGACAACCTTCAGGGCGCTCTGCGAGCGCGCCGGGCAGGCCGTCCCCGACACCTGCCGGGTGCGGACCGCGAGCGGTGGACAGCACCTGTACTTCACCGCCCCGTACGGCGCACGGCTGATCAACAGTGCGGGGCGTCTCGGGCAACTGATCGACACCCGGGCATGGGGCGGCTACGTCGTCGCCCCCGGAAGTCTCACCCCGGCCGGCGCCTACACCGTCCTCGACGACCGAGCCCCGGTCGAACTCCCCGACTGGCTGCACGCCCTGCTCGTTCCGCGCCGGGTATCGGCGCCGTCGCGGACCGCCGTTGCCGACCGGAGCGTGCGGGCGGCCCGATACGCGCTGCGAGCGCTGGACCTGGAGACCACGAGCGTGCAGAACGCGCTCCAGGGCGAGCGGAACTCCACGCTGCTCTCCGCGGCGCGAGCCTTGGGGCGGTTCATCGCGTGGGGCGACCTCCCCAGGAACGTGGTGGAGGAGGCTCTTCAAGGGGCGGGCGAGGCGGCCGGCCTCTCGACGCGGGCCTGTGCGGCGACCATTCGCAGCGGTCTGAACTGGTCCATCGCCCACAACCCGCAGCGGAGGGCGGCATGACCACCCCACCGCCTCCCCCCTTGAAGAGCCACACCCCAGCCTCGGACGGTCCCAGCGTCGCCGAACAGCCCCGGCACCTGCGGGCCGTGGGCGCCCCGAGGGGCGTCGCCGAAGGCGTCTCTTCTGCCCTTCTCCCGAACCCGAGCGACCCGACACCGGAGCAGCCCGGAATCCGCATCTACGCGGCGCCGGTCTACCGCTCGCACTACGACGGCGCCCGCTGGTCCACCCGCACCGACGGCACCCCCACCGCCGCCTACGCCTGCTCCTGCGGGCAGACCGGCTACGCCACCGGCCTGAGCACGGTGGCGGCCCTGGTCGCCGAGTACACCGCCCACAAGACCGCCTGCACTGGGACCCCGGTCCCGTTCCTCGAAGGGAGGGATGCCGCGTGAGCGTGCAGCCCATCGACGGCGCCGCCCTGCTCGCCGAAGTCGAACGCTTCCACCGCCGGTTCAACGTCTTCCCCCGCGAGGCCGCCTACGTCGCCGTCGCCCTCTGGGACGCCCACGCCCACCTCCTCGACGCGTTCGACTCCACACCGCGGCTGGCGTTCCTCTCCCCGGAACCCGGATCCGGCAAGTCCCGCGCGCTGGAGGTCGTGGAGACGCTCGTGCCGCGTCCGATGCTGGCGGTGAACGCGCGGGCCGCCGCGCTGTTCCGGTCCGTCTCCGACCCTGCCGGACGGCCGACGATCCTGTTCGACGAGATCGACACCGTCTTCGGCCCCAAGGCCGGAGACAACGAGGAACTCCGCGGCTTCCTCAACGCCGGTCACCGCCGCTCCGGGGTCACCTACCGGTGCATCGGCGACGGCGGCAACCAGACCGTGGTGGAGTTCCCGTCCTACACCGCCGTCGCCGTCGCAGGGCTCGGCTACCTGCCCGACACCATCACCACCCGCTCCGTCATCATCCGCATGCGCCGCCGCGCCAGGAACGAGAAGGTCGAGCCGTTCCGGGCACGGCTGCACGAGGCAGAGGGCAACAAGCTCCGCGACCGGCTCGCCCAGTGGGCCGACCAGGTCCGCGAGGACGTCGCCGGACGCTGGCCCGAGATGCCCGAAGGCGTCACCGACCGCCCCGCCGACGTCTGGGAACCGCTGATCGCGGTCGCCGACGCCGCCGGCGGCACCTGGCCCGCGCGGGCCCGCGCCGCATGCGTCGAGCTGGTCAACGCCTCACGGGCCGACGACAAGGGCAGCATCGGCGTTCGGCTGCTGACCGACCTGCGGGACCACGTCATGGCGGGCATCGACCGGATGCCCACCGTCGCCGTCCTGGACCGGCTGTGCGCGCTGGACGAGGCGCCGTGGGCGGACATGAGCGGCCGGCCGCTCGACTCCCGGATGCTCGCCAAGATGCTGGCCGAGTACATGACCAGCGACTACAAGCCGATCAAGGCCCGGAACATCAAGACCGCCGGGAGCGTGCTGAAGGGCTACTACGCGCTCGATCTCCAGGACGCCTGGGACCGGTACTGCCCCCCACCCCCCTCCAGGGCCGCTACTTCCGCTACCTCCGCTACCTCGCAGGTCAACGGCCTGGAATCGGTAGCGGAAGGGCTCTTCCCGTCCGCTACCTGAGCGCTACCCCGCTACCGGCCCCACGCCCCGAAAGCCGGGGCCGGTAGCGGCAAACATCCGCTACCGCTACCCCATCCGCTACCTCCGATCATGCCCCTGACCAGGGCGGTAGCGGAGGTAGCGGAGGTAGCGGACCTGACAGGAAGGGGCCGAAGAGGCCCCGGGATCCCACAAGGAGTCATGTCTGATGAGCAACCTCGCTCACGTCGGGCGCAGGCTCGCGGCCGTTCCTGCCCCGGCCGCCCCGGCACCGCTGGAGGAGAGGTACCTGTCCGTCCCCGAGTTCGCCGCGATGCTCGGCACAACGGAGCGATTCCCGCGCCGTCTCGTGGCCGAACGACGCATTCGGTACGTGAAGCTCGGAACCCACGTGCGCTTCCCGCTCAGCGTCGTCCGTGAGTTCATCGCTGCCAACACTGTTGAGCCGGTCCAGCCGCGTCGTCGCCTGAGGAGGGCCGCCTGATGGGCGCCAAGCGCAAGTCGAAGATGACGATGCGTCGCTTCGGCGCCGTCAGGCAGTACCGCTCGGGCCGATGGACCGCGTCGTACATCGACCCGACCGGACTGCGCCGACGCTCGGACGAGACCTTCGAGACCAAGACCGATGCCGAAATCTGGCTCTCGCAGGTCGAGGCGGACATCACGCGCAAGAGCTGGCGTGACCCGGATGCGGGAGCGGTCAACTTCGAGGAGTACGCGACGAAGTGGGTCGCCGAACGTGGAGTCGCCCCGCTGACCGAAGAGCTGTACGTCAGGCTGCTCCGACTGCACATCCTGCCCACGCTCGGAGGGTGGGACTTGGACGAGATTACGCCTCCGCGCGTCCGCGAGTGGAGGACGGAGCGGCTGGACACGACGGGGGCCGCCACCACGGTGGCCAAGTCGTACCGGCTGATCAAGTCCATCCTCGAAACGGCCGTGGACGACGAGTTGATCCGGCGGAACCCCTGCCGGATCAGGGGCGCTGGCAAGGAGACGTCTGCGTCCGGCCAGGTCGCCACCGTGCAACAGGTCGACGCGCTCGCCGAAGCGATCGGCATTCGGTGGCGCCTCATGGTCTACCTGGGGGCGTACGGACCCATGCGGCCCGAGGAGCAGGCGGAGCTCCGCCGTAAGGACGTCGACGTGGACAACGTGACGATCACCGTGCGAAGGGCCGCCCCGGAGTTGGCCACCGGCAAGCGGGTCGAGGGGCCGACCAAGAGCGAGGCGGGGAAGCGGGTGGTGGTCCTGCCCGAGTTCCTGCGGCTCGACCTCCAGCGGCACCTCGACTGGTACGCGGAGAAGGGGCCTGAGGGGCTGCTCTTCGTGGGGGAGAAGAAGGCCCCGTTCCGTCGCTCCACCTTCGGGCGCAAGTGGCGGAAGGCAAGGGCCAAGGTCGGGATGCCGGACAACTTCCGGTTCTACGATCTGCGCCATACCGGGCACACGCTCTCCACGCGCTCCGGGGCGACGCTGAAGGACACCATGGTGCGAGCCGGGCAGTCCACCGAGAAGGCCGCGCTGATCTACCAGCACTCCGACCACGAGCGCCAGAAGGTGGTGGCCGGCGGGCTCGACCAGATGGTGCGGGCGGCCCGAGAGAAGGCCCGTGAGCAGCAGAAAAAGGGGCCAGGTGGTGCGCAGGTGGTGCGCGACGTCTAGACAGGTCTAGACAACGACGAAGGCCCTGGTCGCTGACCAGGGCCTTCGTTCAAGAGCGGATGACGGGAATCGAACCCGCGCTATAAGCTTGGGAAGCTCATGTTCTACCATTAAACTACATCCGCCTTGCGGGCTGTTGATCGGCTCCGCAGACTCGGACACTGTACCCCATCGTGAAGTCGCGGCGTACCTCGCTGTGACGGAGTGCCGCGTGGAGTGGTGTCCCGTTCATCCCCTAATGTGGCTGTCTCGTCCACCACTTGTCGGGGAAGGGACTTGATGGGTTCGATGGAGCGCACCGTCGTCCGCTGTGCCGAAGGGCATGTGTTCAGTACCGCTTCGTTCCCGTTGCAGCAGCTCGGGGCCGGGCGGATCGGGCCAGGGCGGCTCGTACGGTGTCCACGGTGTGCGCGGCTGCGGCACGCGGTGCCGGTGGAGCACGAGCAGCGCTGATGACCGGACGGGCGCGGACGAGTCTTCCCGATTGGGGCAGGTCCGCGCCCTCTGCGTATCGTGGGGGCGTGCTTCTCTCAGACAAGGACATCCGGGCCGAGATCGACGCCGGGCGGGTCCGCATCGACCCGTACGACGAATCCATGGTGCAGCCCTCGAGCATCGACGTGAGGCTTGACCGCTTCTTCCGGGTGTTCGAGAACCACCGCTACCCCCACATCGACCCCGCCATCGAGCAGCTCGACCTGACCCGTGAGGTCGAGCCCGAGGGCGACGAGGCGTTCATCCTGCACCCCGGTGAGTTCGTGCTCGCCTCGACCTACGAGGTCATCACGCTGCCGGACGACATCGCCTCCCGGCTGGAGGGGAAGAGCTCCCTCGGGCGGCTCGGGCTCGTCACCCACTCCACCGCCGGGTTCATCGACCCCGGCTTCTCCGGGCACGTGACCCTGGAGCTGTCGAACCTCGCCACCCTGCCGATCAAGCTCTGGCCGGGGATGAAGATCGGCCAGCTCTGCATGTTCCGGCTGAGCTCGCCCGCCGAGTTCCCGTACGGCAGCGAGCGGTACGGCTCCCGGTACCAGGGCCAGCGCGGGCCGACGGCCTCCCGCTCCTATCAGAACTTCCATCGGACGCAGGTGTGAGCAGCTATGAGTGACGTACGGGAGAACCTCACCTACGAGGGCTTCGGGCGCGCGATCCGCGAGCTCGCGCAGACCATCGCCGACGACGGCTACGAGCCCGACATCGTGCTCTCCATCGCCCGCGGCGGCGTCTTCGTCGCCGGCGGTCTGGCCTACGCCCTCGACTGCAAGAACATCCACCTCGTCAACGTGGAGTTCTACACCGGGGTCGGGACCACGCTCGAGATGCCCGTCATGCTCGCGCCCGTCCCCAACGCGATCGACTTCTCCGACAAGAAGGTCCTGATCGCCGACGACGTCGCCGACACCGGCAAGACCCTCAAGCTCGTCCACGACTTCTGCGTCGACCACGTCGCCGAGGTCCGCTCCGCCGTGATCTACGAGAAGTCCCACTCCCTCGTGAAGTGCGAGTACGTGTGGAAGAAGACCGACGAGTGGATCAACTTCCCGTGGAGTGTCTTGCCTCCAGTAAGTAGGTCGGGCGAGGCCCCGAAGGAGAACAAGGAAGCCCTCTGACCCCGTTGCTCCAGATAGTTGAGATGGCCCCTCGGACGTCCGGCCGAGGGGCTTCGTGATGTGCCGGTCTCCGTCGGCGGAGCTTGCCACCCCTCTGCCGGTCGTCCTGCCACCCGCCTGCCGGTCCCTGCCGGTCCAATTTCGTGTTAGAGTTCGGGTGGCTTGAGCGAGAGGTGTGAGGGGAGGAAGCATGGTGGCCACGACGATGGAGGATCTTCCCGACTGGAGGGACGCGAACGGTGGCGGATTGGTGCGTGGCGCGCTGTGGCTGATGCAGGAAGTAGGCCCGGGAAATACCTTCACCAAGAACCAGCTTCGGGCGGCGTTCCCCGACACATCGCAGATCGATCGGCGTATCCGGGATCTTCGTGACTATGGGTGGGTTATCGACACCAGTCGTGAAGATCCCAGCCTTGACCAGGCAGAACAGCGGTTCGTGAAGCCGGGTGTCAAAGTCTGGGATCCGGTGGAGCGAAAGAAGAGGGCGCGGACTCCCGTCGGCGCTGCGACCCGTCAGGCCATGTCGCGGCTCGCCGGTTTCGTGTGCGAGCTGTGCGGCCAGTCCGTCCCCGGCCTGCCTTCCGGTTCTGGCCTGGAGCCGCACGGGGGCGGGGGTGAGGCGGAGGACCTGATGGTTCTGTGCAGCGCCTGCAATGCTGCCCTGACAAGGTCGGGCGGGGTCTCTGGCCTGGCGGCTCAGGCATCTAGGTTGCCGATGCGCGAGCGAACCCGCCTACTGGCGTGGATCACGATGGGTGAGCGTCCGCGCACGACCATCGAGGATATCTGGGCTCAGTACCAGCAGCTTTCCGCTAGTGACCAGCAGCAACTTGCTCGCCATCTCGCGCGCCTGCTCAACGAAGACGCACAGGCGGAGGACGCCCCCTGACGTAAAGCGAATGAGTGTTCGAGTTGGCTGGTGTGCGCCCAGGGTCGCCAAGGGCGGACGCTAGTATGACAACCACCTCACCTGAACCTTCCTGAACTCGTCGTCGAGGGTCGCGAGTTCACCTGCCTGCGGGGTCAACCATTGGCACCGCACGATGGTGAAGGGAGGTGGTGCGATGAGCTCCGACCCGAAGGAGGAGCCCCGATGGTCCGGTCCTGAAAAGTGGCAGGCAGTGATCGGGGTGCTGAGTCTTCTGGTTGCGCTCGCCGCGCTTGCGGGACAGTTCGCTCAGGGCTCCTGAGTCGAGCCGCTCCGTGCGAGAAGGGTCGGACCGAGGTCGTGCGCGTTGCTCAAGCAGCGAGCCCGGCCGCATGCTAGTCGACCGGGCTCGTAAGGGCTCAGCTCTGGTTGCCGCCGGAGCTGGGCCCTCTTGCTTGTATACCCACCCAGCAGGCAACCTTTCCGGCTCACGCGGGAAAGCGGGTTGGATGGACTACCGCCAATCTCTCACGCTGCCGGCAACGCTTTCAAGCTCGGGCTTGAAGAGCTGGTACGGCATGCGGGACGCCTAAGAGCCCAGTCGCACGTGTTGCCGATGTGCACCAAACCACCCGTGCATCGCGATGATCAGTCTTAAGGTGTCGCGCATGAATGATGACGTTGAGGCGGGATTCCCCGTCCAGTACTCAGGCGGTCCAGCTGACGGCAAGCTCGACGTGGTGCCTGCGACAGATGTCGCCCTCCAGGTCGGTGACGGCGGCGATGCCGTGTTCTACCGGTACTCCGATGAACGGACTGTGGACAAGAACGGCCGTGAGGTCCTCGTGTACATCTTCGTCGGACCCCAACGTCCGACCGATCTTCGCGTGATCGCCGGTGGCGAGCAGGTTCAGCCGTAGACCGTTAGGTGGTCAGTAGGGAGCCTGCCGCGCTCGTCGATTTCGGCTGAAAGCCTAGGCCACGACTCGCCCTGGCTCCCATCCCGTCTGCCGTCGACCCACACACCGTGGAGCGGGCGCGGGTCCTGGCGTCCAGGTGGAGCGCGCCACTGTACGAACGACCTGGACGCCAGGACCCGTGTCTGCTCGGCTCTGCCTGGGTTGATGGCAGGCGGGATGGGAGCCCCTCCACCTCCACCACGACGCTTCCAGCAGTCGCCCACGGTCCCCCGCATCCCGGAGCCTGAGCGCCCCCGCCGGAGGCATCTCCCTGCCCCGCACTCGTGCACTCGGCCTGATCACCCCGTCGTTTACCGCCCATCAACCCGAGCCGTCAGGCGCGCGGACGGCGGCCGGGCTGGAGCGGGGCGGCAGACAGGAGCGCAGGCCGTTATCTGGTCCTTCATGTCCTTCGACTACATCTTCATCCTCACCGGCGGTGGTCCTGGCGGCGCGAGCGACATGCTCAGCACCGTGCTGTACCGGGA
>NZ_JBEZNQ010000019.1:0-31021 GCF_040653315.1 Streptomyces sp. NPDC047981
CGCCCGGTTACATTCCGAACCCGGAAGCTAAGCCTTTCAGCGCCGATGGTACTGCAGGGGGGACCCTGTGGGAGAGTAGGACGCCGCCGAACAATATTTCAGGACCCTTGGTCCCAGCGTTCACGCTGGGACCAAGGGTCCTTTTGTTTTTCTTGATTTTTTCGAAGCGCGTCGGGGTGCCGGCTGCGCGAGAATGACTGCAGTACCCGAAGACAGGAGTCACGCCGATGTCCACCAACTCTCCCGACGACCGTCCGGAGCGCGAGCCGCGTCGCAGGGACGGTGGCGAGCGGGGCGGCTTCCGTGGCCCGCGTCGTGACGACAACCGTCGTGACGACAACCGGGGTGGCGGCGGCTACCGTCGCGATGACCGGCGTGATGAGCGTCCGCGTGATGACCGTCGTGACGACAACCGCGGTGGCGGCTACCGTCGTGATGACAACCGCGGTGGTGGGTTCCGTCGGGACGATCGGCGTGATGACCGTCCCTCCTTCCGGCGCGACGACCGTCCCCGTGACGACCGCCGTGACGACCGTCCCTCCTTCCGTCGTGATGACCGGCCGCGTGATGACCGTCGTGATGACAACCGTGGCGGTGGCTTCCGTCGCGATGACCGGCGTGACGACCGTCCGTCGTTCCGTCGGGACGACAACCGTGGCGGTGGGTTCCGGCGCGATGACCGGCGTGATGAGCGTCCGTCGTTCCGTCGTGATGACCGGCCGCGTGATGACCGTCGTGACGACAACCGCGGTGGTGGGTTCCGGCGCGATGACCGGCGTGATGAGCGTCCGTCGTTCCGTCGTGATGACCGGCCGCGTGATGACCGTCGTGACGACAACCGTGGCGGTGGCTTCCGGCGCGATGACCGGCGTGACGACCGGCGTGACGACCGTCCGTCGTTCCGTCGGGACGACAACCGTGGCGGTGGGTTCCGTCGTGACGATCGGCGTGATGAGCGTCCGTCGTTCCGTCGTGATGACCGGCCGCGTGATGACCGTCGTGACGACAACCGTGGCGGTGGCTTCCGGCGCGATGACCGGCGTGACGACAACCGCGGTGGTGGGTTCCGTCGCGACGACCGGCGTGATGAGCGTCCGCGCGACGACCGTCGTGACGACAACCGTGGCGGCGGCTACCGCGGGCGGGACGACCGTCGTGACGACCGGCCTCGTGGGCCGCGGCGCGACGACAACCGTGGGGGTGGCTTCCGTCGGGACGACCGTCGGGACGACAGCCGGGGCGGCGGGTACCGCGGGCGGGACGACAACCGTGGCGGGCAGGGGCGGCGTGACGAGCGTGAGCGGTCCGACCGGGCGCCGATCAAGCGGCTGCCGATCCCGCCGGAGGTCACCGGTGACGAGATCGACGACGATGTGCGCCAGGAGCTCATGAGCCTGCCCAAGGGGCTCGCCGAGGACGTCGCTCGTAACCTCGTCATGGTCGCCGACCTGATCGACGAGGACCCGGAGCAGGCGTACGCGTACTCGCGCATCGCGCTGCGGCTGGCCTCGCGCGTCGCCGCCGTCCGTGAGGCCGCCGGTTTCGCCGCGTACGCCACGCAGAAGTACTCCGAGGCGCTGGCGGAGTTCCGCGCCGCGCGGCGGATGACCGGTGGTGTCGAGCTGTGGCCCGTGATGGCCGACTGCGAGCGCGGCATGGGCCGGCCCGAGCGGGCGCTGGCCATGGCCGGTGAGCCCGAGGTGCAGAAGCTGGACAAGGCCGGGCAGGTCGAGATGCGGCTCGTCGCCGCCGGCGCCCGTCGTGACATGGGGCAGCTGGACGCCGCCATCGTGACGCTGCAGAGCCCCGAGCTCGCGTCCACCGCCGTGCACCCGTGGACCGCGCGTCTGCGGTACGCGTACGCCGACGCGCTGCTCGCGGCCGATCGTGAGACCGAGGCGCGGGAGTGGTTCGCCAAGGCGCTCGAGGCGGACAAGGACGGGGCCACGGACGCCTCCGACCGTCTCGCCGAGCTCGACGGCGTCGAGTTCGTGGATGCCATCGACGAGATCGATGACGAGGACGCGGCCGAGAGCAGGACCGAGGACGCCGACCCCGCCGATGAGGCTGACGAGGTCGAGGCCGAGGCCGACGCGACCGACGAGGAGCAGCCGGGCGACCGGGGCTGACGGTGTGACGAAAGGGCGGTACCCCCTCGGGGGTACCGCCCTTTCGTATGTCGTCGGCCGACTGTCCTCAGTCGAGCGCCAGGCTTCTGAGCACCAGGCCCGTGGCCGGCTTCGGGCCGAAGGACGTCGACTTTCGGGGCATGGTGACGCCCTGCTGTGCCAGGTCCCGTACGACGTCCTCCCGTACCGGGTGCATGAGCACCGCCGTACCGCCGCGGCGTTCCGCCTGGGCCACGGCCGCCTCGGTGTCGTGGATGTAGCTGATGTCCTCGGGGGCGTCCGGGATGTGCCAGAGGTGGTCCAGGAGCGTGGCGTGCAGGACCGTGGCGTCCAGGGTGCGCCAGGCCTGGGGGCGGTCCTCGGGGACGGTGCGGGCGAGAAGGGCCGGGGCTGGCCGGTCCACGAGGTGGAACGTGCCGTCGCCGGCGAAGAGGAAGGCGTTGCCGTCCGCCGCGGCGGACGCGAGGGACGCCATGGCCTCCGGCAGTGCGGTGTCGTCGAGCCGGCGGATCCGGAAGTCGTCGCCGAGCGCCGCCAGGGCGTCGGCGACGGGGAGCCGGTGGAGCAGGCGGTGGATGGCGCGGACGCGGAGGGGGTAGCGGGCCGTGTCGATGAGCAGGACGAGGCCGTAGTTCCAGGGCCCGGGTTGGGCGTGCTCCTCGCGGAGGCGCAGGTACGTCGCCCAGCGGTGGTGACCGTCGGCGATGAGCGCCTGGTGCTCGGCCAGACCGGCGGAGACCGCGGCAAGTTCGGCCGGGTCCGTGATCGCCCAGAGGCGGTGGCTGAAGCCGTCCTCGGTGGTCGTGGCGAGGAGAGGGGCCCGCTGGACGGTGCGTTCGATGACGTCGGCCGGGCCGTCGCCGTCGCCCCGGTAGGTGAGGAGGAGCGGTTCGAGGTTGGCGGCCGTGGTCCGCATCAGGGCGGCCCGGTCCTCGACGACGTGCGGCATGACGTCCTCGTGGGGGAGGACGATGCCCTCGGCCGGGGTGGTGAGCTCCAGGGCGCCGATGATGCCGCGCTGGAGGATGTCGCCGCTGCTCTGCTCGTACACGTAGAGCGCGGGCTCCGGGTCCGGCGCGAGGACGCCTTCCGCGAGCCAGCGGTCGAGGGTGACGGCGGCCTTGCGGTGGCGGGTGCCCGGGCTGATGGCCTGCGGCAGGATCAGCCGGACGATGTTGTGGGGGTCGGCCGACTCCAGGTGGTGGAGCCCGTCGGGCCGGACGACGACGTCGTACGGGGGTGAGGTCACGGCGGCCAGGCTGCCGACCCGTTCGGGGACGTAGCGGAGTCCCCGGAACGGGACCAGGTGCAGACCGTCGTCGGCCGCAGGACCTCTGGTGTTCATTGAGCAATCGTAAGTGCGCGGTGGCAATGAGCGATGATCGGGGGAGCGGGGACGGCCGACAGGTGAGGAGTACGTGGTGGGTATGGGTGACGGTGGCCGGGACGGGCGGCTCGTCAGGACGGTGCCCGGTGGCAGTGCGGTCGCGCTGAGCGAGGCCTACGACACGGCGTTGCTCGACCTGGACGGAGTCGTGTACGCGGGTGGCGAGGCCATCGCGCACGCCGTCGACGCGCTGGCGGTCGCCCGGGCCGGGGGGATGCACCTCGCGTACGTGACCAACAACGCCCTGCGGACGCCGGAGGCGGTGGCCGCGCATCTCACCGAGCTGGGGGTGCCCGCGGAGGCGGGGGACGTCATCACCTCGGCGCAGGCCGTGGCGCGGCTCATCGCCGACGACGTGCCGGCCGGTTCGCCGGTGCTCGTCGTCGGCGGGGAGGGGCTTCGGGTGGCGCTGCGCGAGCGGGGCCTCGAGCCCGTGGAGTCGGCGGACGTGCCGGGCCTGGCGGCGGTGGTCCAGGGCTACGGGGGTCCCGACATGCCGTGGGCCCGGTTCGCGGAGGCGGGCTACGCCGTGGCGCGGGGCGTGCCGTGGTACGCGTCCAACACCGATCTGACGATTCCGGGCGCGCGGGGGATCGGGCCGGGGAACGGGGCCGCGGTGGAGGTCGTACGGATCGCCACGGGCGGTGTCGTGGAGCCGAAGGTCGCGGGGAAGCCGCTGCCGCCGATGCACCGGGAGACCGTGCTGCGGACCGGCGCGCGGCGGCCGTTGGTGGTGGGGGACCGGTTGGACACGGACATCGAGGGCGCGTTCAACGGAGGCGTGGACTCGCTGCTGGTGTTCACCGGTGTGACGGATGTGCCGCAGCTGCTCGCGGCGGTGCCGGAGCACCGGCCGACGTACGTCGCGGCGGACCTGCGGGGGCTCCTGGCGGGCCAGCCGGAGGTCGTGGAGGCGGACGGGGCGTTCCTGTGCGGGGAGTGGCGGGCGTCCGCGAGCGGGGGCGCGCTGCTGCTGGAGGGCGTTGACGGCCGGGAGGCCGGCGCGCTCGACGTCATCGACGGGGTGCGGGCGCTGTGCGGGGCGGCGTGGTCGGAGGCCGGGGCCGGGGCCTGTGGGCTGGACGCGGGGAAGGCACTGGAGCGGCTGGGGATGTGACGGTCCCCCCAGTCGGCTGACGGGCGGGTCTCCCGGTTCCCGCCCGTCGGGCGGGGTGTCGAGGGCCGTGCGGCCGCGAGGGGCGTGAGGTCGGCCAGGAGCTCGGGGGCCGTCGGGACTGGGGAAAGGTAGGGTAGGTTAGCCTAACCTCGTGTTGGTCGAGAGTTCCTCCCGAGCGAGCGCGGAGGCTACGAAATCCCCCCAGGCGACGGGCCGCAGGCATTCTGTGCGGGCGTTGGGTCTGGTCGCGGGTGTCGTGCTGCTGCTGCTGGTCTGTGTCCTGAGCATCATGATCGGTGCCAAGCCCGTGCCCCTGGGCGATGTGTGGCACGGGCTGTTCCAGAACACCGGTACCGCCAACGACATCATCATCCGTGACCTCCGCGTCCCCCGGACCGTCCTCGGGCTGCTCGTCGGCGTCGCGCTCGGGCTCTCCGGGGCCGTCATGCAGGGCCTCACCCGTAACCCGCTCGCCGAACCCGGGCTGCTCGGAGTGAACGCCGGTGCCGCGGCGGCCGTCGTCTCCGCGATCGCGTTCCTCGGGATCACCGACGTCGACGCCTACGTCTGGTTCGCGTTCCTCGGCGCCGCCGTCGTCTCCGTCGTCGTGTACGTCCTCGGTGGCAGCCGCAGCGCCACGCCCGTGCGCCTGGCGCTGGCCGGAACCGCCGCCACGGCCGCGCTCTACGGCTACGTCAACGCCGTCCAGCTCCTGAACTCCGCCGCACTCGACCGGCTCCGCTTCTGGACCGTCGGCTCGCTCGCCTCCGCCGACATGGACACCGTGCGGCGCGTCGCGCCCTTCATCCTCGTCGGGGTCGTCCTCGCCCTGCTGATCTCCCGGCCGCTCAACGCCATGGAGATGGGCGACGACACCGCCCGCGCCCTCGGCGCGAACCTGAACCGCACCCGGGTCCTCGCCATGGTCGCCGTCACGCTGATGTGCGGCGCGGCGACCGCGGCCTGCGGGCCCATCGTGTTCCTCGGTCTCATGGTCCCGTACCTCGTCCGCGCCGTCACAGGACCGGACATGCGCTGGATCCTCCCGTACGCGGCCGTCCTCGCGCCCGCCCTGCTCCTCGGCTCGGACGTGATCGGCCGGCTCGTGGCACGCCCCTCCGAGCTCCAGGTCGGCATCGTCACCGCGCTCGTCGGCGGACCCGTCTTCATCCACCTCGTACGCCGCAAGAGGATGGCCCAGCTGTGAACTCGATACGGACCGGTGGCGGGTTCTCCGTACGGTACGAGCCCCGCGCCGCGCTCTCGGTGCTCCTGCTGCTCGCGGTCACCCTCGCGGCCGGGGTCGTCCTGATCGGCAGCGGGGACTTCCCCATCGCCCCGGGCGACGTCCTCGCCACGCTCCTCGGCGACGGCACCCCCGTCCAGGAGATCGCCGTGATGGAACTGCGGCTGCCGCGCGTCCTCGTCGCCGTCTTCGTCGGCGCCGCGCTGGGCATCGGCGGCGCCGTCTTCCAGTCGATCTCCCGCAACCCGCTCGGCAGCCCCGACGTCATCGGCTTCGGCCAGGGCGCCACCGTGGGCGCGCTGGGCGTCATCGTCCTCTTCCAGGGCAGCGCCATGGCGGCAGCGGGCGGCGCCGTCGTCGGCGGTCTGGTCACCGGCGCCGTGATCTACCTCCTCGCCTGGAAGCGCGGGATCCACGGCTACCGGCTCGTGCTCGTCGGCATCGGCGCGGCCGCGATGCTCACCGCCGTCATCCACTACCTGATCACCAAGGCCAACCTGGTCGACGCCACCCGGGCCACGGTCTGGATGACCGGCTCGCTGGAAGGGCGGGACTGGGCGCAGTTCTGGCCGCTGCTGGCCGTCTGCTGCGTCCTGATCCCGCTGGTCCTCGGGCACGGGCGGGCGCTGCGGATGCTGGAGATGGGCGACGACTCCGCGTACGCCCTCGGGGTACGGGTCGAGCGGACCCGGATCGTGCTGATGTCCTCGGCCGTCGTGCTCGTCGCCGTGGCGACCGCCGCCGCCGGGCCCATCGTCTTCGTCTCCCTGAGCGCCCCGCAGCTGGCCCGTCGGCTGACCCGCGCGCCGGGCCCGAACCTCGCCGCCTCCGCGCTCATGGGCTCGGCACTGCTGCTCGTCGCCGACTGGACCGCGACCAATGCCTTCGGCGACCGGCAGCTGCCGGTGGGCGTCGTCACCGGAGTGCTCGGCGGCTGCTATCTGCTGTGGCTGCTCGTCACGGAGCGGAAGGCGGGGCGGATATGACGCCCCCGCGGAACGCCTCCCGGGCGCGGACCACGCCCCCGGAGCGCACGACGACACCCCCGGCGCGCGGGACGGATGCGCAGGACGACTCGTACGACACGAACCTCAGGAGCACCTCCATGGACCGTCAGGCCCAGCGGCTCGCCGCCGAGTCCGTCACCCTCGCGTACGACCAGCGGGTCATCGCCCGCGAGCTGTCCGTGGCGATCCCCGACAACTCGTTCACGGTCATCGTCGGCCCCAACGCGTGCGGCAAGTCGACGCTCCTGCGCGCCCTCTCCCGGATGCTCAAGCCCTCCGAGGGCCGGGTGCTCCTCGACGGGCAGAGCATCCACTCCATGCCGGCGAAGAAGGTCGCCAGGACGCTCGGCCTGCTGCCGCAGTCCTCGATCGCCCCGGATGGGATCACGGTCGCCGACCTGGTGGCCCGGGGCCGCTACCCGCACCAGGGGCTGCTGCGCCAGTGGTCGCCCGAGGACGAGCGGATCGTGCAGGAGTCGATGGAGTCGACGGGCGTCGCGGAACTCGCCGAGCGGTACGTCGACGAACTCTCCGGCGGCCAGCGCCAGCGGGTGTGGATCGCGATGGCGCTCGCCCAGCAGACCCCACTGCTGCTCCTCGACGAGCCCACGACCTTCCTCGACATCCAGCACCAGATCGACGTCCTCGACCTGTGCGCCGAGCTGCACGAGACCCAGGGCCGGACGCTCGTCGCCGTGCTGCACGACCTCAACCACGCGGCCCGGTACGCCACGCACCTGATCGCCTGCCGGGACGGCGAGGTCGTCGCGGAGGGCCCGCCCGCCGAGGTCGTCACGGCCGAGCTCGTCGAGCGCGTCTTCGGGGTGCGCTGCCAGGTCATCGAGGACCCGGAGACGGGGACCCCGCTGGTCGTGCCCGCGGGGCGCAAGGCACGGGCGAAGGACCGGCCCGCGCAGTCTGCGGCGGAGGTGTAGTAGGTCTCGTCGGCGCAGTCTGCGGCGTCGGTGTCGTCCGCGCGGTCCTCGCTACAGAAGTGAGCGCAGTTTCAGCAGGTCGCGGAAGCCGGCCTCCAGCCTGACGCGGCCGGAGGCCCAGGCCTTCGCGAAGTTCAGCTCGCCGTCCACCATCGCCACCAGGTCGTCGCCCGTCATCGCCAGGCGGATCTGCGCCTTGGCGGGCGGTGGGCCCGCCACCGTGTCCTGGACCGCGATCCGGCCGTCCGCGAGGCGGCCGGTGAACGTCGTGTCCAGGTCCGTGATGTGGCAGCTCAGGCTGCGGTCGAGCGCGGCGGCGCTGCGGACCTCGCCGTCGGCGCGCGTCAGATTGTCCGAAAGTCTGTCGAGTGCGCTGCGGCACTCCTGGATCGTGGCCATCGCCGTCGACCGTACCCCAGGGCTTCGCGATAGCGTCGGGTGCATGAGCGACGTGACGGACGCAGAGCCGGAGGTGGACGCGGCGGCGACGGCCGAGTCCCCGGGCGGAGAAGTACCGGGGGCGGAGGCGAGGTCGGGCGAGGACGCGGGGTTCGAGCCCGTCGGGCCCGCGCCGCTCGGCGTCGAGCGCGTTCCCACCGGCCGGCCCGGCGTGGACGCCCTCCTGGACCGGCTCTCCGACGCCGACCGCCTCCCGGCGGACGGACACCTGGAGGTGTACGAGGATGTACACCGTGGGCTGCGCGACGAGCTGACCTCGCTCGACGCCGTCCGCCCCGGACCGACCCCGCCGACATCGACACCGTCATCGTCGTACGACCCCAGGAGCTGAACCGAACGTGGCAGGAGTGGCACGCCGCCGTCTGGACGCCGAGCTGGTACGCCGGAAGCTCGCCCGCTCGCGCGAGCACGCCAGCCAGCTGATCGCGGCGGGGCGGGTGAGCGTCGGCAAGACGGTCGCGACCAAGCCCGCCACGCAGGTCGAGACCGCCGCCGCCATCGTCGTGTCCCAGGACGACGCCGACCCCGACTACGTCTCGCGTGGCGGCCACAAGCTGGCCGGTGCCTTCGCCGCCTTCGTACCGCAGGGGCTGAGGGTCGAGGGACGGCGGGCGCTGGACGCGGGCGCCTCGACCGGCGGGTTCACGGACGTCCTGCTGCGGGCGGGCGCCGCGCACGTCGTCGCCGTCGACGTCGGCTACGGCCAGCTCGCCTGGTCCCTGCAGAGCGACGAGCGGGTCACCGTCAAGGACCGCACGAACGTACGCGAGCTGACCCTCGAGGCGATCGACGACATCCCCGTCGACCTCGTCGTCGGCGACCTCTCCTTCATCCCGCTCGGCCTCGTCCTCCCCGCCCTGGTGCGCTGCACCGCGCCCGACGCGGACCTCGTGCTCATGGTCAAGCCGCAGTTCGAGGTCGGCAAGGAACGCCTCGGTACGGGAGGCGTGGTGCGCAGCACGCAGTTGCGCGCCGACGCGGTGAAGAACGTGGCGCGCCAGGCCGGCGGGCTCGGACTCGGGGTCGTGGGCGTGACCGCCAGCCCGCTGCCCGGCCCCTCCGGCAACGTCGAGTACTTTCTGTGGCTGCGGGCAGGGGCGCCCGCGTTGGATCCGGCGGATGTCGACCGCGCCGTGGCGGAGGGACCTCGTTGAGCTCAACGACCGCACCACCTGGTACCGGTACGGGCAGCCGTACCGTCTTCCTGCTCGCGCACACCGGCCGCCCGGCCGCGGTGCGCAGCGCCGAACTCGTCGTCCTCGGGCTGCTGCGCAGCGGGATCGGCGTGCGCGTCCTGGAGGCGGAGGCGGCCGACCTGCCGCTGCCGCCGTCCGTGGAGACCGTGCCCGAGGCCTGCGTCGAGGCGCTGGAGGGCTGCGAGCTACTCGTCGTCCTCGGCGGCGACGGGACGCTGCTGCGCGGCTCCGAGTTCTCCCGGGCGTCCGGCGTGCCCATGCTCGGTGTCAACCTGGGCCGGGTCGGCTTCCTCGCGGAGGCCGAGCGGGACGACCTCGACAAGGTCGTCGACCGGGTCGTGACGCGCGCGTACGAGGTCGAGGAGCGCATGACCCTCGACGTCGTCGTGTACGAGAACGGTGACGTGCTGCACCGGGACTGGGCGCTGAACGAGGCGGCCGTGCAGAAGGTCTCCCCGGAACGGATGCTGGAGGTCGTGCTCGCGATCGACGGCAGGCCCGTCACCGGCTTCGGCTGCGACGGCGTGATCTGCGCCACCCCGACCGGGTCGACGGCGTACGCCTTCTCGGCCGGCGGGCCGGTGATCTGGCCCGAGGTCGAGGCGCTGCTCATGGTGCCGATCGGCGCGCACGCCCTGTTCGCCAAGCCGCTCGTGACCACACCGGAGTCGGTGCTCGCGGTGGAGGTCGAGCCGCACACCCCGCACGGCGTGCTCTGGTGCGACGGCCGCCGGACCGTGGAACTCCCGGCGGGCGCGCGGGTCGAGGTCCGGCGTGGCGAGGTGCCGGTACGGCTCGCCCGGCTGCACCACGCCTCGTTCACGGACCGGCTGGTCGCGAAGTTCGCGCTGCCGGTGTCGGGGTGGCGGGGCGCGCCGCACTGACGCGGGCCGTGGGGCGGGGTTGCGGTGCGGGCGCGGGGTTCCTGCGAGGGACGCTGGTGCGGTCGCCCACCCCCAAGGGTGACAGCCGTACGTCCGACCTGCGGGTTCGCCCACTTCCGGCAGGGGCCGTCGCACAGGTGGCGCCGGACCTCGTAAGGTCTTCCCCGTGTTGGAGGAGATGCGGATACGGTCGCTCGGGGTCATCGACGACGCGGTTGTCGAGCTGTCGCCCGGTTTCACCGCGGTGACCGGCGAGACCGGTGCGGGCAAGACGATGGTCGTGACCAGCCTGGGGCTGCTGCTCGGCGGGCGCGCCGACCCCGCCCTGGTGCGGATCGGCGCCGGCTCGGCCGTCGTCGAGGGGCGGATCACGCTGCCCGAGGGCGCGGGCGTCGCCGCGCGCGCCGCGGAGGCGGGCGCCGAGCTGGACGACGGCGCGCTGCTCGTCAGCCGCACGATCTCCGCCGAGGGCCGCTCGCGCGCGCATCTCGGCGGGCGTTCGGTGCCGGTGGGACTGCTCGCCGAACTCGCCGACGAACTCGTCGCCGTGCACGGCCAGACCGACCAGCAGGGGCTGCTCAAGCCTGCCCGGCAGCGCGGCGCGCTCGACCGGTACGCGGGCGAGGCCGTCGCCGTACCGCTGGCCGCCTACGCGGAGGCGTACCGGCGGCTGCGGGCCGTCGTCGCCGAGCTGGACGAGATCACCACCCGGGCGCGGGAGCGGGCCCAGGAGGCCGACCTGCTGCGCTTCGGGCTCGGAGAGATCGAGGCCGTCGAGCCGCTGGCCGGTGAGGACGTCGAGCTGGCGGCCGAAGCGGAGCGGCTCGGTCACACCGAGGCCCTCGCCTCCGCCGCAGCGCTCGCCCACGCGGCCCTGGCGGGCCAGCCCGAGGACCCGGAGGCCGTCGACGCGACGACCCTGGTCGCGGGTGCGGGACGCGCTCTGGAGGCCGTACGGTCGCACGACCCGGCGCTCGCCGCGCTCGCGGACCGGATGGGCGAGATCTCGATCCTGCTCGCCGACGTGGCCGGGGAACTGGCCGGGTACGCCGACAACCTGGACGCCGACCCGCTCCGGCTCGCGGCCGTCGAGGAGCGGCGCGCGGCGCTGACGCAGCTCACCCGGAAGTACGGCGCGGACATCGCCGGCGTGCTGGCGTGGGCGCAGGAGAGCGCGGCCCGGCTCACCGAGCTGGAGGGCGACGACGACCGGATCGGGGAGCTGACCGCCGAGCGGGACGCGCTGCGGTCCGAGCTGTCCGTCCTGGCGCAGGCGCTCACCGACGCGCGTACGGAGGCGGCGGCCCGGTTCGCCGAGGCCGTGACCGCCGAACTGGCCTCGCTCGCCATGCCCCACGCGCGCGTGTCGTTCGCGATCAGCCAGACCGAGGACCCGGACGGGGTCGAGGTCGGCGGCCGCCGGGTCGCGTACGCGCCGTCCGGCGCCGACGAGGTCGAGCTGCTGCTCGCCCCGCACCCGGGCGCGCCGCCGAGGCCGATCGCGAAGGGCGCGTCCGGAGGTGAGCTGTCCCGGGTGATGCTCGCGGTCGAGGTCGTCTTCGCGGGCACGGACCCGGTGCCGACGTACCTCTTCGACGAGGTCGACGCGGGCGTCGGCGGCAAGGCGGCCGTGGAGATCGGCCGCCGCCTGGCGAAGCTCGCGAAGTCCGCGCAGGTCGTCGTGGTCACCCACCTGCCGCAGGTGGCGGCTTTCGCCGACCGGCAGCTGCTGGTGGAGAAGACCAACGACGGTTCCGTGACTCGGTCGGGTGTCACCGTCCTGGAGGGCGAGGACCGCGTGCGCGAGCTGTCGCGCATGCTGGCGGGCCAGGAGGACTCGGAAACGGCGCGCGCGCACGCGGAGGAACTCCTCGCGACGGCGCGGGCGGACGGCTGACGGGGTCTGGGTCACGGGGCTGGTGTGGTGTTCGGGGTGCGGCCGGCGGTCCCGGCGTTCGGGGCGGCCGGAGGGGCTTCGGCTGGGGGCCGGGCCGGCCAGTCGGCCGGCTGGCTGATCGGATGTCCGGTTCTGCCGACGGTGCGGCCGGCGAGGTTCGGCTGAGCGGCCGGGTGGCCGGGTACGGCTGACTTTCCGGCCGCCGGGGGCTGACTGACGACGCGAAGGCTGCGCGGCGGGGCGGCTCGGGGGCTGCTGCGGCGGCGGGGCGCGTGCGTGGCTCGGTGGCCGGTGGTGTGACCGCTCGGTGGGCGGCGCCCGGCGTCCTCGTGGGGGCGCTTGCCGGGCCTTTGAGGGCGGTGCCTACGCTGGGGCGCATGACCGGGAAGTGGGGCAGGGCCGGAGCGTTCGTCGTCGCCGCCGGGCTCGGGAGGGCCGCGTACGTGGCCCTGCGGGGGCGCGGGGGCGCGCGGTGGCTGCGCGAGAACCACGCCGGGCGGAGCGTCGACCTGTGGGCCGGGCCCGCCACGACGGTCGGAGCAGCCGGAGCCGCCGTGGCGGCCGGGAGCGCGCCTGCCGCCTTCGCCGTGCTCGCCGCCGGGGCCTGCGGGGCGTACGACGACTGGAAGGGCGACGACCGCCGGGGCTTCCGGGCGCATCTCGGCGCCCTGCGCGACGGCGAGGTCACCAGCGGGGCCGTGAAGCTCATCGGGATCGGTACGGCCGGGCTCGTCGCCGGGGCGCTGCTGAAGGAACGGCCCGTCGACAAGGTCCTGGCGGGTGTCGTGATCGCCGGCACCGCGCATTTCGTCAACCTCGTGGACGTCGCCCCGGGGCGCGCCGCGTTGACGGTCCTCGGGCTCGGCGCGCCCGGGCTGCTGCGCGGGACGCTCGCCGCCGCGCCGATGGGCGCAGCGGCCGCCGTCCTCGCCGACGACCTCGGTGAGCGGACCATGCTCGGTGACACCGGCGCGCACGCGCTCGGCGCCGCAGTCGGCAGCGCGATCGCCGCCGGGAACGGCCGGTTCGGACTCGCCGTCCACGCGGTGGGTCTGGTCGCGGCGGCGGTGTACGGAAACAAGGTCAGCGACCTCGCGCGTTCACCCGTGTGAGTGAAAGAGCGTGGCGATTCGGGGCCTTGGACACGGTCACCGTGCGGCCACGACAAGGCGACGACACGGCCATGAACGGACTTCGGTGCCGGAACGTGCGTACGGGCTGGCATCCTTGGGGCCGTGACACAGCTCCGTACGGTCCAAGTGCTGGGCGGCGGCAGCGCGGGCAGCAGCGCTCACGTCCGATCACTTGCCTCGGGGCTGGTGGCGAGGGGTGTGCGGGTGACCGTGTGCGCCCCGGCCGAACTCGACCGCGCCTACGACTTCATCGGTGCCGGCGCGCACTTCGTGCCCGTACCGCGCCGCAACGACCCCGCGACGGTCGCGCAGCTCCGTAACGCCTGTATCGGCGCGGACGTGGTGCACGCGCACGGTCTGCACGCTTCGGTACGGGCGACGCTCGCCCTGTCGGGCACGGTGCGGGGGCCTGCGCTCGTGACGACCTGGCACACCCGCAACCATGTGGACGGGGCGCGGGGCGGACTGCTGCGGCTGCTTGAGCGCAGGACGGCGCGGGCGGCGGCCGTCGTCCTCGGCACCTCCTCGGAGCTGGTCGACCGGGCACGTCGGCGCGGGGCGCGGGATGCGCGGCTCGCGCCGGTGACGGTGCCCGCGTCCCGTGCGCCGGTCTGCCTGCACGACGGCAAGGCGCGGGCGGAACTGGGGGCGGTGGACCGGCCGTTGCTGATGGCGGTCGGGGCGCTGGTGCCGGAGCGTGGGTACGGGTTGCTGCTGGACGCGGCGCGGGAGTGGCGGGACCTGGATCCGCAGCCGCTGCTGGTGATCGCGGGGGAGGGGCGGGAACGGGCGGCCCTGCAGCGGCGGATCGAGGCCGAGGGGCTCGCGGTCCGGCTGATCGGCCGCAGGGACGATGTGGCGGAGCTGCTGGCGGCGGCGGACGTGGCGGTGCTCCCGTCGCGCTGGGAGGCCCGCTCGCTGCTGGCGCAGGAGGCCCTGAGGCTCGGTGTGCCGCTGGTCGCGACGGCTGTGGGCGGGGTGCCGGAACTGGTCGGGGACGCGGCGGAGTTGGTCCCGTGGGGCGACGCGGCGGCGCTGGCGGTGGCGGTGCGGGAGCTGCTGGACGACACGGACCGGCGGATGGACCTGGCGGCGGCGGGGCGGGTGCAGGCGCGGACGTGGCCGACGGAGGACGAGACGATCGCGCATGTGCTGAGCGTGTACGACGAGCTGTCGCTGAGGCGCTGAGGCGCTGAAGGGGAGGGCGGTGGCAGGGGGATTCCCCCCGCCCCGCCCGTCCCCGAAACCCTGACGAGACCTGGGGCTCCGCCCCCGTAGCCCCCGGGGCGCGACGGCTGCGCGTCGCGGGTGGGGGAGAGGCCGGATTCCCGGGCGCGGAGGTGTCCGGGGGCTCCGCCCCCCACGCCCTCGGCGCGACGGCTGTGCGTCGCGGGTGGGGCGGGGTGAAGACCGGATCCCCGGTGCCGGGGGTGCCACCGGGAGCTCCGCCCCCCATGCCCCCGGCGCGGCGGCTGCGCGTGGGGGTGGTCCGTGGGGATTCCCGGGGTGGGGGCTCGTGGCGCGGGTCCCGGCGGTGGCGGTGGGCCACGCGCGGAGGGGGCACCCGTGCGACGTGGCTACGGCGTGTGGCGTCTGGCGCGGAGGGCCAGGGAGAGGGCCAGGACTGTCTGGGGGTCGTCCAGGTCGGTGCCCAGGAGTTCGGAGATGCGGGCCAGGCGGTTGTAGAGCGTCTGGCGGTTCAGGTGGAGTTCTCGCGCCGTCTCCGCCTTGCGGCCCGCGTGGGCCAGGTAGGTCTGGAGGGTGGGTAGCAGCGGGGGGCGGGACGTGCGGTCGTGGTCCCGTAGGGGGCCGATCGCACGGTCCACGAAGGCCGCGAGGTCCGGGTGGTCGCGCAGGCGCCACAGCAGGAGGTCGATGTCCAGGCGCCGTGCGTCGTACCAGGGGCGGTCGGAGAGGCCCTGTGCCGCCGTCGCCGTCTCGCCCGCGTGCCGCAGGGACGCCGACGCCGCCGCCCAGCCGCCCGCGACGCCCACGACGACCACCGGCGGGTGGCCGCCCCCGCGCTCCAGGCCCGCCCGCTCCAGGCCCGCGCGCAGTGCCGCCGCGACCCGGTCGGCCACCGCCGTACGCTCCGACTCCGAACGCAGCCCGAGCAGGAGCGGCACCCGCCCCTCCACCGGGCGCACGCCCAGCAGGACCGGGACGCCCACCGAGGACAGCTCCTCCAGGACCGCCCGCGCCAGCAGCGCCCAGTTGCCGGACGGGGAGAGTTCCGAGGCCAGGCGCATCACGACCGGGAGGAGCGGACCGTCGCCCGGGCGGAAGCCCAGGACGCGGGCCTGTGCCGGGGCGTCCTCCGGGGTGATCCGGCCCTCCGCCAGGTCCGTCAGGAAGTCGCCGCGGCCCCGCGCCGCCAGCTCCTCCTCCTGCCTGGCCTGCATCAGGACGACCGCCAGGATCCCCGCCGCCCGTTCGGCCGCCATGCGGTGCACCTGGGACAGCGGGCCGTCGACCGCGAGGAGGACGAGGCGGGCGCGGACCGAGCCCGTGCCCGGTCCGCCCCCGGGCACGTCGACGAGCACCGCGCCCGTCGGCGGGCCCGACTCGCGCGCCGCCCGCTGGCCGCGCAGCCCGTCCCAGACCTGGAGCGGATCGGCAGGACCGGTCTCCGTACCGGCCGCGTAGAGCAGCTGGCCGTCCGCCGTCTCCAGGAAGACCGGGTTCGCCGTGAAGTCGGCCAGGATCCGCAGCACCTGCGGCACCCCGCCCCCGCCGAGCAGCGCCTCCGTGCACTGGCGGTGGACCTCCTCCGCCTGCCGCAGCAGCGCGTAGTGGCCGTTCACGATCTCGGTGTGGATCTCCTCCGTCACCGCCACGAAAGGGACCTCGCGGTGCAGCTGGACGAGAGGGAGGCCCGCCGAGCGCGCCGTCTCCACGATCGTCGCGGGCAGCCGGGAGAAGCGCGGGCCCAGCTCCACGACGAGGGCCGCGATGCCCCGGTCCGCGAGCCGGCGTACGAACGCGCGCTGCTCCGCCGGGCGCGTGCCGAGGCCGAGGCCGGTCGTGAGCAGCAGCTCGCCGCCCTTGAGCAGCGACGCGATGTTCGGGACCTCGCCCGCGTGCACCCAGCGCACGGTCCGGTTCAGCCGGTCCGCGCCCGCGACCACCTCCGGGAGGCCGCTGCGGAGCCCGGGCAGCTCCAGCGCCCGCTGCACGGTGATCCCGCCCTGATTGTCCATGGGGCCGGACGCTACCCGCGTCCATGTTCCGGCAACATCACACCACGGTCACAGGGGTCGACATGTCGTCCATTTCGTCGACAACTCGTCGTCCCCATAGGCCAATTGTGCGACCGCATGTCGATTGTGGCGTACGTCACCCCGGAGGATCCTCTCCGGCCATGACAGAGAACCCCACCCGCGAGGTGCAGCGCCTCAAGGCGAACTCGGTCGGTGTCGTCGGCGTCGTCTTCATGGCCGTCGCCACCGCCGCCCCGATCACGGCGATGACCGGCAACCTCCCCATCGCCGTCGGCTTCGGCAACGGCACCGGCGCCCCCGCCGGCTATCTCTTCGCGACGCTCGTCCTGACCGTCTTCTCGGTCGGCTACGTCGCCATGGCCAAGAGGATCACCGCCGCCGGCGCCTTCTACGGGTACATCTCGCACGGCCTCGGCCGCATCGCCGGCATGGCCTCCGGCATGCTCGCCGTCCTCGCGTACATCGTCTTCGAGGCCTCCATCGTCGGCGTGTTCGCCTACTTCACCAAGACGACGGTCGCCGACCAGCTTGGCTGGGACCTGCCGTGGATCGTGTACGCGGCGGCGATGCTCGGCGTCACGGCCGTCCTCGCGTACTTCGACATCAACCTCACCGCCAAGGCGCTCGGCGTGATGCTGATCGCCGAGATCGCGGTCCTGTTCGCGGTCGCCACCGCCGTGCTGATCGCGGGCGGCGGCCCCGACGGCATCCCCGTCGAGCCGATCAACCCCAAGAACGCCTTCACCGGCGCCTCCGCCGGGCTCGGTCTCTTCTTCGCCTTCTGGTCGTGGGTCGGCTTCGAGTCCACGGCGATGTACGGAGAGGAGTCCCGCGATCCCAAGCGCGTCATCCCCCGGGCGACCCTCGTTTCCGTCGTCGGGGTCGGACTCTTCTACATCTACGTCTCCTGGATGACGATCGCGGGCAACGGGCTCTCCGGTTCGGTGAAGTTGTCCTCCTCCGCCTCGCCCCTCGACCTGTTCTTCGCGCCCACCCAGTCCTTCATCGGCGCCTGGGCGGTCGACGCGTTCCAGTGGCTGCTGCTCACCGGCTCCTTCGCCTGCGGCATGGCCTTCCACCAGTGCGCCTCCCGCTACCTGTACGCCATCGGCCGCGAGGGCTTCCTCCACCCGGCCCTCGGCCGGACCCACGCCCGGCACGGCTCCCCGTACATCGCCTCCTACGTCCAGAGCGCCATCGCCGTCCTGCTCGTCGGAGCCTTCTGGGTCGCCGGACTGGATCCGTACATCCACCTCTACACGCTGCTCGCGATCCTCGGCACGATGGCGATCCTCATCGTCCAGACGCTCTGCTCCTTCGCCGTCATCGGCTACTTCCGCACCCACCACCCCGAGGACCGGCACTGGTTCAGGACGCTCACCGCGCCGCTGCTCGGCGGGATCGGGATGACCGCCGTGGTCGTCCTGCTCGTCATGAACATGGAGACCGCGGCGGGGCTCGCCGCCGATTCGCTCCTCTTCAAGGCCATCCCCTGGATCGTCGGCGCGGTCTTCTTCGGCGGCCTCGGCCTCGGCCTCTACCTCAAGGCCCGGCAGCCCGACCGCTACGCGATCATCGGCCGGATCGTCCTGGAGGACGCCACCGAACGCGACGACGACGAGCGGCCGGCAGTCCCCGCCCCGGTAGCGCAGAGCTGACTCCTCCTCCCTCCCCCCAACCCTCAGACCCAGGAGCGCCCCATGGCACGCACGAATCCGATGCACCTCCTGAACCGCCTCGCCGCCGAGCACGCCGATGCCCGACGGCTGAACCTGCCCGTGGACGAACTGAGAGGGATGCGGTCCGACACCCTCGGACGGCGTTCCCTGCTGAAGTACGCCGCCGCCGCGGGAGTCGCCGTCGGCACGGGGGCGGCCGTCTCCGCCCCGGCCGCGGCCCGCGCGGTCACCCCCGCCCGCGTCGCCGTCGTCGGCGCCGGCATCTCCGGCCTCACCGCAGCCCTCACCCTCCAGGACGCGGGCGTGAGACCGACGCTGTACGAGGCCAACCCCGCGCGCGTCGGCGGACGCATGTGGACCCAGCGGAACCACTGGGCGTACGGGCAGACCTCCGAGATCGGGGGCGAGCTGATCGACACCAGCCACAAGAAGATCCTGGAGCTCTGCCGCCGATTCGACCTCCCCGTGGAGGACTTCCTCGGCGGCGGGCCCGGCGGCGCGGAGGAGGTCCTCTGGCTCGACGGCGCCTACTATCCGCGCCACCAGGCCGACGAGGACTTCAAGGCGGTCTACCAGTCGCTGCGCCGCGACCTGTCCGAGGCGGGCGAGGTGCTGTGGAACCAGACCACGCCCACCGGCACCGCGCTCGACAACATGTCGATATACGAGTGGATCGAGTCCCGTGTCCCCGGTGGCCACTCCTCGCCGCTCGGCCGCTTCATCGACGTCGCCTACAACGTCGAGTACGGGGCCGACACCACCGAACAGTCCTCGCTCGCGCTCGTCCTGCTCATGGGCTACCAGACCAATCCGGGCAACTTCAACATCTGGGGCCTCTCCAACGAGCGGTACCACATCACCGGCGGCAACGACCGGCTTCCGAACGCGATCGCGGGCGCCCTCGCCCCCGGCACCCTGCGCCAGGGCTGGTCCCTCACCGCCGTACGGGCCAACGCCGACGGCACCCAGACGCTCACGTTCACCGAGGCGGGCGCCCCCCGGACGGTCACCGCCGACCACACCGTCCTGTGCCTGCCCCTGCCGATCCTCAAGCAGCTCGACCTGAGCCAGGCGGGGTTCGACCCCCTGATGAGGAACCTGCTCAGGGACGCCCGGATGGGGTACTGCACCAAGCTCAACATGCAGTTCGGCACCCGCCCGTGGCGCGGCACGGGCGCCTGGCCCGGTGTCTCGGCCGGTGACTGCTTCACCGACACCGAGGTCCAGCAGACCTGGGACACCACCAAGATCCAGGGTGGCACGGGGGGCATCCTGATCCAGTACGGCGGCGGAAGCCTGGCCCGGTCCCTGACGCCCGCGGGGCCGTTCTCCACCGAGTCCGACCCGTACGTACGGAGCCTGGTCACCCGGTACCTGGGCGGCGTCGACGCCTTCTTCCCGGGCACCTCCGCGGCGTACACCGGCCGCGCCCAGCTCTCCGCCTGGCACCGCGACCCGTACACCCTGGGCGCGTACTCCTGCTGGCCGGTCGGCTATCTGCACCGGTACGCGGGATACGAGGGCACCGCCCAGGGCAACGTCCACATCGGCGGCGAGCACTGCAGCTACGACTTCCAGGGCTTCATGGAAGGCGGCGCCACCGAGGGCGAGCGGGCCGCGCGGGAGGTGATCGACGCGCTGAGGTGACTGCTGAGGTGGGTGCTGAGGTGGGTGCTGAGGTGGGTCAGGCCGCCGGCGTGATGTTGTGGTTGAAGCGGAAGACGTTGTCGGGGTCGTACGTGGCCTTCACCGCGGCGAGTCTGCGGTAGTTCTCGGCGCCGAAGCCCGAGACGACGCGTTCGTCGCCCTCGGCGCCGATGAAGTTGAGGTACACGGCTCCGGTGGACCACGGCCGGGCGTCGGCGCGCACGTCGCGCACCCACTGGATCGCCCGCTCGTCGTCCGCCGGGTCCTCCCAGGTCGCGAACGGGTGCACGACCCAGGGCGCCGAGCGCCACGGGATCGGGTAGTCGGCGGGTCCGGACGCCACCGCGCCTCCCAGCATGAACAGCACGTGCTGGGAGGCGGTCGGGGCGGGGATCAGCGCCCCGCGCGCGCAGAAGGCGTCCACGGCCTCGTCGGGGAGGGCGTTCAGATACTCCGCCGACCAGTAGTTCCGCAGCCCCGGCGGGTCGTCGAGCATGCACTGGAACTCCACGTACGGAATGTCCGACACCAGCTCCACGACGGGCTTCAGGGCGAACAGCGGTGCCGCGAACTCGCGGACCTCGGCGACGGGACCGGCGTACGAGAACAGCGCGCCGCAGACCAGCTTGCCGACGAGGTGCTCGGGGATGAACGGCTCGGGCGGCGCGGGGAAGTAGATGATCCCGCCGCCCGCCTCGTCGGGGGCGCGGGCCGCGAGCTCCCGGTAGGTGCGGACCACTTCGGGCGCGGACTCCGGCAGGAAGAAGAGCATCGCGAAACTCATCTCGGGCAGCTCGTGCAGCCGCAGGGTGAGCGAGGTCGCCACGCCGAAGTTCCCGCCGCCGCCGTGCAGCGCCCAGAACAGCTCCGGACGCGTCTCGGCGTCGGTGTGGACGTGCTTGCCGTCGGCGGTGATCAGCTCGGCCGCGAGGAGGTTGTCGCAGGCGAGCCCGAACTTCCGCTCCAGCCAGCCCGAACCGCCGCCGAGCGTGAATCCGCCGACGCCCGTGGTGGAGACCCGGCCGCCGGTGGTGGCCAGGTGGAAGGGCTGGGTCGCGTGGTCGAGGTGGCTCATGGTCGCGCCGCCCTCGACCCGGACGGTCATGTGCTCGGGGTCGGCGACGACCGCGTGCATCCGGCGCAGGTCGACGACGAGACCGCCGTCCACGACGGACGAGCCGGCGACGCTGTGCCCGCCGCCGCGCACGGCGATGGGCAGCTCGGTCTCCCGGCCGAAGAGCACCGCGTTGGCCACGTCCTCGGCGGTCGCGCACTGGGCGATCACGGCGGGGCGCCGGTCGATCATGCCGTTGTGGATCTTCCGGGCCTCGTCGTACCCGGCATCGCCCGGCACGAGCACCGCACCGGCCAGATCCTCACGGAGCCCGGCCAGCGCCGCGGCCGGCACGTCCTTCTGGGGAGCCATGGAGAGCCCCCCTTCCTGAGGGGGGACAGGACCCTTTCAGCGTATTCCGGGGTGCGGTTTCCGTCGCCTTGTGGCCCGCCGCTCAGCCCCCGACTGAGCAGGTTCATGATCACGCTAGGATGAAACGCGAACCTCCCGCGGCGGCACAACACTCCATTTTCACGCGGGACTTGCCGCAGGGGGGCGGGGATGGGCGAGCTCTACGGGGGCGGGGAATCCGGTGTCGAGGAGTCCTCGCCGCCACCGGAGACGCCTGGGCGCTTGGAGACGGACGACGACGCGGACCCTGTCGAACCGACGGACGCGAATGAAGTCGGCGACGACACGGAAGACACCGGCGTCGGTCATTTGGATCCACTGGAGCCGGACGAGCCACTCGAACCGGACGAGCTGTACGAGGTGCAGGAACCGGCCGAGAACGACGACGCGCAGGAACCCGCCGAGGTCGGCGGCGGCGTGGACGAGGCGGCCGAGGTCGGCAACGAGGCGGAGGAACCCGCCGAGGCCGACGTCGAGGCCGAGGACGACGGGGACGACCCGGTCGAGGCCGAGGACGACGCGGAGGACATCTCCGAGACCGACGCGAAGATCGCCGAACTCGAGAAGCAGGGGCACGGGCCCCAGCGGCATCTGCACCCGACCACGGAAGCCCTCAAGGACCGCACGGGCGAGCCGAAGGTCGACGACGACGACAACACGGTGCTCAAGGGCAACGGCCACGTGAGGACCATCAATCATGTGAATCCGGATCCCTCCGTGAGTCGGAGTGAGCCGCACTATTGCGGTGACTATGCGACCAAGTTCACGAATCCGGAAGACTATGTTCGCGCCGAGGAGTATCTGCGCGAGAAGATGATCGCGAGCGGAGCGCCCAAAGTGTCCGCCAGTATCGAGGAGATATTCGGCCCGGGAGACCACTCGGAGAGGTTCGAGGGCTACTATGTCGACCCGAACGGTCCGACGGCCGAGGACGGTTCTGTGAACCATCTCCCCGTGGATTTCCAAGACGGGTATGTCAATGCCGTCTACAATCCGGCAACAGACGGCCTGAAAACGATGTACCCCAACCCCGAGCAGGGGCGACACCCTTAAGGATATGAGCGTGGACGCGAAAACCAAAAGCTTTATCGGCAGCGCCTTTGGCCCCGACTACGTGAATGAGCCCGAAGATATGAGGCATGGTGTCCAGTACAGTCTCGCCAATCCTGGACGCTTCACCGAGACGATCAGGATTCAGCGCGACGGATTCGCTGAGGTGATTCGCAGCCGCGAGATGTCGCTTGCGGATTGGGAGGAAATCACCGAGGGAATTCTCACCTTCTCTGACGAGGATGATCTGTACGCATTTCTCGAGAAGTCGTACGACTACTTCTTCGGTGACTCGACAGAAATGCCGCCCTACCCCGAGGCCTGAATCCGCAGGGCGGGCGGGCAGTGCGTCGCCCCCCTCAGCCCCCGTACGCCCCGCTGGCCGTCAGGCGGAGGGCCGTGTCGATCAGGGGGACGTGGCTGAAGGCCTGGGGGAAGTTGCCGACCTGGCGTTGGAGGCGGGGGTCCCACTCCTCGGCCAGGAGGCCCAGGTCGTTGCGGAGGGCCAGGAGGCGTTCGAAGAGCTGGCGGGCCTCGTCGACGCGGCCGATCATCGCCAGGTCGTCGGCGAGCCAGAACGAGCACGCGAGGAACGCGCCCTCGTCGCCCTCCAGGCCGTCCACGCCGGCCTCCTCGCCCGCCGTGGGGTAGCGCAGGACGAAGCCGTCCTCGGTGGACAGCTCCCGCTGGATCGCCTCGATCGTGCCGATGACCCGCTTGTCGTCCGGCGGCAGGAAGCCCATCTGCGGGATCAGCAGCAGCGAGGCGTCCAGCTCCTTGGAGCCGTACGACTGCGTGAAGGTGTTCCGCTCCTTGTCGTAGCCCTTCTCGCAGACGTCCCGGTGGATGTCGTCGCGCAGCGTGCGCCAGCGCTCCAGCGGGCCGTCCGCGTCCCCGGACTCGATCAGCTTGATCGTGCGGTCCACCGCCACCCAGGCCATGACCTTCGAGTGCACGAAGTGCCGGCGCGGCCCGCGCACCTCCCAGATGCCCTCGTCGGGCTGGTCCCAGTGGGTCTCCAGGTAGCGGATCAGCTTGAGCTGGAGCAGCGAGGCGTAGTCGTTGCGGGACAGGCCCGTCATGTGCGCCAGGTGCAGCGCCTCGGTGACCTCGCCGTAGACGTCCAGCTGGAGCTGGTTCGCGGCGCCGTTGCCGACCCGGACCGGGCCGGAGTTCTCGTACCCGGGCAGCCAGTCCAGCTCCGCCTCGCCGAGCTCGCGCTCGCCCGCGATCCCGTACATGATCTGCAGGTTCTCCGGGTCGCCCGCGACCGCGCGAAGCAGCCAGTCCCGCCAGGCGCGGGCCTCCTCGCGGTAGCCGGTGCGCAGCATCGAGGAGAGGGTGATCGCCGCGTCGCGCAGCCAGGTGTAGCGGTAGTCCCAGTTCCGTACGCCGCCGATCTCCTCCGGGAGGGACGTGGTCGGGGCGGCGACGATGCCGCCGGTCGGGGCGTACGTGAGGGCCTTCAGGGTGATCAGGGAGCGGACGACCGCCTCGCGGTACGGGCCGTGGTACGTGCAGTGCTCCACCCACTCGCGCCAGAACTCCGCCGTCGCCTCCAGCGAACCCTCGGGGTCCGGCAGGGCGGGCGGCTCCTTGTGCGAAGGCTGCCAGCTGATGGTGAACGTGATCCGGTCGCCGGGGGTGACGGTGAAGTCGGAGTACGTGGTGAGGTGCTCGCCGTGGGTCTCGGCGTCGGTGTCCAGCCACACCGAGTCCGGCCCGGCGACCGCGACCGTGCGCTCGCCGACCTTGTGGACCCACGGCACCACGCGCCCGTAGCTGAACCGCATCCGCAGCGCGGAGCGCATCGGCACCCGGCCCGAGACGCCCTCGACGATCCGGATCAGCTGCGGCGCCCCGTCACGCGGGGGCATGAAATCGGTCACCCGGACCGTGCCGCGCGGGGTGTCCCACTCGGACTCCAGGATGAGCGAGTCGCCGCGGTAGCGGCGGCGGTCGGCGGGCGCAGGGGGAGCGCCGTTGGGGCCGGCCGGGCCGACCCGCCAGAAGCCGTGTTCCTCGGTCCCGAGGAGTCCCGCGAAGACGGCATGCGAATCGAAGCGGGGCAGGCAGAGCCAGTCGACACTGCCGTCCCGGCAGACCAGGGCGGCGGTCTGCATGTCTCCGATGAGTGCGTAATCCTCGATGCGCCCGGCCACGTGCTCTCTCCAGATCGAACGGCCACGTCCGCCCCTCGGGGCGGTTCCTACTGATCAGCGGTCAACGGATGTTGACGATCGGCGGCAAGTGTCCGAGCAGGATACGACGCGTTTCGGCACGCTCTCGTAACGCCGTTGCGCCGATCGGGTGAGCATCCCTTGACGCCGCAGCCACCCGGCGCTTCCGGCGCACCCGGAGGGCGCGTAGCCGTCCGTGCGCGCCCGACTGCCCCGTGTGGCCGGAAGCGGTCTCCCGATGTCGCTGATACCCTGGTACCCCGTGGACCGGTGGGAAACGGCGACAGCCGAGCCCCCGCAACCGCAGCGACGGCACCCCCCGATTCTTCCGGAGGGCACGCCGGAACGCACCTCCAGAACGCGACCACGGGAGCCCCCTCTTGGCGATGCCGCCCAAAACCACGACGACCAAGCACATCTTCGTCACCGGGGGTGTCGCCTCCTCCCTCGGGAAGGGCCTGACCGCCTCCAGCCTGGGTGCGCTCCTCAAGGCGCGAGGCCTGCGGGTCACGATGCAGAAGCTCGACCCGTACCTGAACGTCGACCCCGGCACGATGAACCCGTTCCAGCACGGCGAGGTCTTCGTCACCAACGACGGTGCCGAGACGGACCTCGACATCGGCCACTACGAGCGCTTCCTCGACGTCGACCTCGACGGCTCGGCCAACGTCACCACCGGCCAGGTCTACTCCCAGGTGATCGCCAAGGAGCGGCGCGGCGAGTACCTCGGCGACACCGTCCAGGTCATCCCGCACATCACCAACGAGATCAAGTCGCGGATCCGCCGCATGGCGACCGACGACGTCGACGTGGTCATCACCGAGGTCGGCGGCACCGTCGGCGACATCGAGTCGCTGCCGTTCCTGGAGACCGTCCGTCAGGTCCGCCACGAGGTCGGCCGCGACAACGTCTTCGTCGTGCACATCTCGCTGCTGCCCTACATCGGCCCGTCCGGCGAGCTGAAGACCAAGCCGACCCAGCACTCCGTCGCCGCGCTGCGCAACATCGGTATCCAGCCGGACGCCATCGTGCTGCGCGCCGACCGTGACGTGCCCACCGCCATCAAGCGCAAGATCTCGCTGATGTGCGACGTGGACGAGGCCGCCGTCGTCGCCGCGATCGACGCCAAGTCGATCTACGACATCCCCAAGGTGCTGCACACCGAGGGCCTGGACGCCTACGTCGTCCGCAAGCTCGACCTGCCGTTCCGCGACGTGGACTGGACGACCTGGGACGACCTGCTCGACCGCGTCCACAACCCGGAGCACGAGGTCACCGTCGCGCTCGTCGGCAAGTACATCGACCTGCCCGACGCGTACCTCTCGATCACCGAGGCCATGCGGGCCGGCGGCTTCGCCAACAAGGCGCGGGTCAAGGTCAAGTGGGTCACCTCCGACGACTGCAAGACCGCGGCCGGCGCGAAGAAGCAGCTCGGTGACGTCGACGCCATCCTGATCCCCGGCGGCTTCGGCGACCGCGGTGTCAACGGCAAGATCGGCGCGATCCAGTACGCCCGCGAGAACAAGGTGCCGCTGCTCGGCATCTGCCTCGGCCTGCAGTGCATCGTCATCGAGGCCGCCCGCAACCTGGCCGACATCCCGGACGCCAACTCCACCGAGTTCGACGCGGCCACCGCCCATCCGGTCATCTCGACCATGGAGGAGCAGCTCGCGTACGTCGAGGGCGCCGGCGACCTCGGCGGAACGATGCGCCTGGGCCTGTACCCGGCGAAGCTCGCCGAGGGCTCCATCGTGCGCGAGGTCTACGGCGACCAGCCGTACGTGGACGAGCGCCACCGGCACCGCTACGAGGTGAACAACGCCTACCGCGCGGAGCTGGAGAAGAAGGCCGGTCTGGTCTTCTCCGGTACGTCTCCGGACAACAAGCTCGTCGAGTACGTCGAGTACCCGCGCGAGGTGCACCCCTACCTGGTCGCGACCCAGGCCCACCCGGAGCTGCGCTCGCGTCCGACGCGTCCGCACCCGCTCTTCGCCGGGCTGGTCAAGGCGGCCGTCGAGCGGAAGACGGCCAAGTAGGCCGAGGAGTTAACGTTGCCGGGGTACGCAGGCCTTGCCAGGGCCGGTACCCCGGCTTTCGTATGTGGTGAGGGTGGAAGGACGCAGATGAACTTGCAGGACACCCCTGAGGAGTGGCGGGTCACCGGGACGACGACCCCGTTCCAGGGAGCGAAGACGAGTGTCCGCACGGACGAAGTGGTCATGCCCGACGGCTCCGTCGCGCGCCGCGACTACCAGGTCCACCCCGGTTCGGTGGCGGTCGTCGCCCTCGACGACGAGGACCGAGTGCTGCTTCTGAAGCAGTACCGGCACCCCGTGCGGCAGAAGCTCTGGGAGATCCCGGCCGGTCTCCTCGACGTACCGGGCGAGAACCCGCTGCGCGCCGCGCAGCGCGAGCTGTACGAGGAGGCGCACGTCAAGGCCGAGGACTGGCGGGTCCTGACCGACGTCTACACGACGCCCGGCGGCAGCGACGAGGCGGTACGGATCTTCCTGGCGCGCGACCTGTCCGAGGCGCAGGGCGAGCGGTACGAGGTCTCCGACGAGGAGGCCGACATGGAGCTGGCGCGGGTCCCGCTCGCGGAGGCCGTGCGCGGTGCGCTCGCGGGCGAGCTGCACAACAACTGCCTGGTCCTGGGCGTCCTTTCGCTGGTCGCCGCGCGCGCGGGCGACGGCCTCGACGCGCTGCGCCCGGCCGACGCGGAGTGGCCGGCCCGGCCGTTCGAGTCGTAGCCCTCGGGCGGGCGGCGGCCGGGCACGTGGCGGGGGAGGCACAAGGGCGGTCAGTGCGGCCGGTGCGTCCTGCGGGCGGGGGGAGCCGGGGTGCCGGTGCGGTCCGGGGGACCCCCTGCCGCTCGTCGCGGTGCCGGTGCGGTCCGGGGAAGCTCCTGAGGCATGTCGCGGTGGCTGACGACTGTCCGACTGTCTGCCGGTGTGAACATCTGCTGATCCGATCGGGGGATTGTTCCGCCCTGCTCCGCCGGGTCCCGCGCACGCGCTGAACTACGCTCGGATCACCCGTGCGGAGACCCCCGCGGGATCGGCTCGTGCGCAGGTGGACGGGAGCGTGGCCCGTGACGGATCAGGCGGTGGCAGCGGGCGGGGTGCGGAACTTCTACGGCCGACAGCGGGAGTTGAAGGCGCTGCGCTCCGACATCGAGCGGACCGGACTCGACACCCTCGCCGGCCACAAGGCACCCCGCGCGCGCGTCCTCCTGATCGCCGGTCGCCCCGGCTCCGGGCGGACCGCGCTCGCCGACGAACTCGTCGCCGGACTCGCCACCGGCTACCCCGACGGGGTGTTCCGCGCCCGGCTCACCGAACCCGGCGGCACCCCGGTCCCCACCGCGCGGGCCGCCCAGGCCCTGCTGCGGGACCTCGGCGTCGACGAACCGCCCGGCGCGGGCGAGGACGAGCTGACCGAACTGGTCCGTGAAGCGCTCGCGGACCGCAAGGCGGTCCTCGTCCTCGACGACTCCGTCGACGCCGAGCAGGTCGACCCGCTGATCCCGGACAACCCCGACGCGCTCGTCGTCGCCGTCGCCACGGGCCCGCTCACCGGCATCCCCGACGTCCGGCCCTGCACCCTCGGCGGCCTCGACCCCAAGTCGGCGATCGAGATGCTCACCGGTTACACCGGCTCCGTCCGGGTGACGGTCGACCCGCAGGCCGCCGAGAGCCTCGTCGAGGAGTGCGGCGGCCAGCCCGCCGCCGTCGTCCTGGCCGGCGGCTGGCTCGCCGCGCGCCCCAAGGCCTCCGTCGCCGACCTCGCCAAGCGGCTGCGCGCCCTCTCCGGCGACCCGCTCTCCCGCGCGTTCGAGCTGGTCCACGAGTCCCTGGCGCAGCCGGCCGCCCGGATACTGCGTTACCTCACCCTCGCCCCGCTCGGCCGGGCCGACGCCCACACCGCCTCCGCCCTGGCCGGCTGCTCCGTCTCGGCGGCGGCGACCACCCTGGCCGGATTCGTCGGGCTCGGTCTTGTCACGGAGGGGGAGGACGGCCAGTACGAGCTTCCCGGCCATCTCGTCCCGGCGCTCAGGGAGCAGATGGAGGAGCGCGACCGCCCCGCCGAGGTGCAGCTCGCCCGCGCCCGGATGCTGGAGCGGACCGTACGGCTCCTCCAGTCCTGCCGGGCGGTCACCGAACCCGAGGGGTCCCCGGCCCGCAAGAAGCTCGCCGGGCTGCCCCGCGCCCTGCGCTTCCCGAACGTGCCGGCCGCCGCCGACTGGCTGGAGAGCCGCCGGCCCGTGCTGCTCGCCTCCGCCCGCCTCGCCGTCGCCGACGGCGAGCTCGACACCCTGGCCCGCCGGCTGGTCGCCGCCCTGGTCAGGGCCGAGACCGCGCACCGCGGCGCCGAGGCCGCCGCACCCGAGCTGTACGGGCTGCACCAGCTGGTCCTGGACGTGGCCGAGCGGCGCGGACTGCACCGGGAGCGGGCCGCCGCGCTGCTCAATCTCGCCGATCTCGACGCCAGGACCGGCCGCACCCAGGACGCCCTGGCCCGCTACCGGGCCGCTCTGGACGCCGGAAGGGCCGCGAACGACCCGTACGCGACCGGCCGCGCGATGGAATCCGTAGGCGGTTCCTACCAGGAGCTGGGGGACTGGCAGCGGGCCGCCGACTGGTACGGGCGGGCCCTCGCCCAGCGCCTCGCCCGGGACGAGCGGGCCGACCAGGCCCGGCTCTATGCCCGGCTCGGCGCGGTGCAGACCTACGCGGGCCGGTACGGCGAGGCGCTGCGGAACTGGCGCGCCGCCGCGGCGGGCTACCGGCGCCTGGCCGATCTCCCGGGCCACGCACGGGCGTTGAGCGAGGCGGCCCGGGTGCAGGAGTACGCCGGACGGCCCGAGGAGTCGCTGCGGACCTGCGAGGAGGCGGTGGAGTGGGCCCGGCGGGCCCAGGACGTGCGGCTTCAGGCGGCGCTCCAGCTCCGGCTCGCCGACACCCTCGACCGGCTCGGGGACCCCGCGGCGGCCCGTTTGCACCGGTCCGCGGCCGAAAGGCTCCTCGGAGGCGAGGCCTCCGCCTACGAAATCCGCAGTGCTTCCGTCGAAGAATAATGCTTTGCAAGGCTAGACACGGGGAACTCCTTCATTAGACTGGTTGCGCCGCGATCGACCGCGGTCTGCCCCGGTGCGCCCCCTTGCATCCGGGTATGTATCGCAGTGCACCCCCGTTTCCCCTGATTCAAGGACCGTGATCGACGATGAAGGTCGGCATCCCCCGCGAGGTCAAGAACAACGAGTTCCGCGTGGCCATCACCCCCGCCGGTGTCCACGAGCTCGTCCGCAACGGCCACCAGGTCTTCGTCGAGCAGAACGCCGGTGTCGGCTCCTCGATCACGGACGAGGAGTACGTCTCCGCCGGTGCGCAGATCCTGCCCACCGCCGACGAGGTCTGGGCCACGGCCGACCTGCTCCTGAAGGTCAAGGAGCCCATCGCGGAGGAGTACCACCGCCTCCGCAAGGACCAGACCCTCTTCACGTACCTGCACCTCGCCGCCTCCCGCGAGTGCACGGACGCGCTGCTCGAGTCCGGCACCACCGCCATCGCCTACGAGACCGTCGAGACCGCGAACCGCGCCCTGCCGCTGCTCGCCCCGATGTCCGAGGTCGCGGGCCGGCTGGCCCCGCAGGTCGGCGCCTACCACCTGATGCGCTCGGTCGGCGGCCGCGGCGTCCTGCCCGGCGGCGTCCCCGGCACCCACGCCGGCGAGTGCGTCGTCATCGGCGGCGGCGTCTCCGGCTGGAACGCCACCCAGATCGCCGTCGGCATGGGCTTCCACGTGACCCTGCTCGACCGCGACATCAACAAGCTCCGCGAGGCCGACAAGATCTTCGGCACCAAGGTGAAGACGATCGTCTCCAACGCCTACGAGCTGGAGAAGGCCGTCATCGAGGCCGACCTCGTCATCGGCGCCGTCCTCATCCCGGGTGCCAAGGCCCCGAAGCTGGTCACCAACGAGCTCGTCGCCAAGATGAAGCCCGGAAGTGTCCTTGTCGACATTGCGATCGACCAGGGCGGCTGCTTCGAGGACTCGCACCCGACCACCCACGCCGAGCCGACCTTCCAGGTCCACGACTCGGTCTTCTACTGCGTCGCCAACATGCCGGGCGCGGTGCCGAACACCTCCACGTACGCCCTCACCAACGCCACGCTGCCCTACATCGTGTCGCTGGCGAACAACGGCTGGGTCGAGGCGCTGCGCCGCGACGCCGCCCTTGCCCTGGGCCTCAACACCCATGACGGCAAGGTGGTTTACAAGGAGGTCGCCGAGGCGCACGGCCTCGAGCACGTCGAGCTGACCACCCTCCTGGGCTGAGTCTCCCGGACGTCGCGTCAAGGCGCGCCGTCAACCTCACGCATCCGGCC